>JAIRSR010000224.1 GCA_031255355.1 Clostridiales bacterium | reverse complement strand
AAGGGAATGTACGTCACCTCCGACGCGGTAAGTTCCCGCCGCGCACCGCTCCCCTCCGCGCCGAGGAACACCTCATTCGTCACAGGGTCTATTTTCGTAACGTACACACATTCGCCGAGGGCAATCCCCAGACCCTTGCGCTGCCCGACGGTGTAGCGGTGAATCCCGCCGTGCCTGCCCACCTTTTTGCCGCCGAAGATAAAATCGCCCTCCGGCGCGCGCCCCGCCGTCCGCTCGATAAAAGAGGCGTAATCGTTATCGGGAACGAAGCAGATTTCCTGACTGTCTTTCTTTTGCGCGACGCTCAGCCCGAGCGACGCCGCGATTTCCCGCGTTTCGTCCTTGGTAACGCCGTACAGCGGCATACGTGTGCGCGAAAGTTGGTATTGACTGAGGTTGTACAAAAAATACGTCTGATCCTTTTTGTCGTCCGCCGCGCGTTCCAAAAGGAACCGTCCGTCCCTTTCCGTGATTTTCGCGTAATGCCCCGTCGCTACGTACTCCGCGCCGAGCGCCCGCGCCTTTTCCAGCAACGCGTCAAACTTGACGCGCTTGTTACACGCCGTACAGGGGTTTGGCGTTCTGCCGCGCTTGTACTCGCCGATAAAATACGCGATAACGTGTTTTTCAAACGCGTCGGTAAAGTTCATGACGTAATGGGGAATCCCGATTTTGTCCGCGACGCGCAGCGCGTCCGCCGCCGCCGAAAGAGAGCAGCAGCCGCCGTCCGCTTGTTCGCCGTTATGTAACTTCATCGTAACGCCGATGACGTCATACCCCTGTTGTTTCAGCAACGCCGCCGCGACACTGCTGTCCACGCCGCCGCTCATGCCGATCACGACCCGTACGCCGCCCGGCTTAGCCGTCGTCATGGCAAGAGTTACAGTCGCACGAACAGCCGACAATCGGCTCCGGGTCTATGCCCTGCCGCCTGTAGTAATCCGCAATCGCGCTTCGGATTGCTTCTTCCGCTAACACACTGCAATGCAGTTTCACCGGCGGCAAGCCCTCCAACGCCTCGACCACCGCCTTGTTGGTGACGGCAAGCGCATCCCGAACGGTTTTGCCCTTGACCAACTCTGTCGCCATACTGCTGGTCGCGACCGCCGCGCCGCAGCCGAACGTCTTAAATTTGATGTCCTTGATGATGTCGTTTTCTATTTTCATGTATATTTTCATAATATCGCCGCACTTTTTGTTCCCGACCTCGCCGACGGCGTTCGCGTCCTCGATTGCGCCCACGTTGCGCGGGTTGGCGAAGTGATCCATGACCTTTTCAGAATATAACATAATTTTCCCCTTTTCTCCCCGATTTTTTAGAACGGTTACTTTTTTATCCCCTCGTACAGCGGGCTCATATCCCGCAGCCGTTGCACAATCGGGCGCAACTCCGCTACAATCGTATCCACGTCCTCTTGCGTGTTGTCCGCGGAAAGGGACACGCGCAAAGAACCGTGGGCAATGTCGTGGGGCAGCCCGATTGCGAGCAGGACGTGGGACGGGTCGAGGGAACCGCTGGTACACGCCGAGCCGCTGGAGGCCTCTATCCCTTTCATGTCAAGCATGAGCAGGAGGGATTCCCCCTCGATAAACTCAAACGAAAAATTCGCGTTGCCCGGTAAACGCTTCGTGGGGTGACCGTTCAGGCGGCAGTACGGCACCGATTCCCGCACCTTTTTGATGTAATCGTCACGGAGCGCGAGCAGGATCGCCGTGTTCTTGTTCATGCCTTTCATTGCCAACTCCGAAGCGTGGGCAAAGCCGACGATTCCCGCGACATTTTCCGTGCTTGCCCTTTTGCCGTTTTCCTGTGCGCCGCCGTGAATCAATGGGCTGATTTTCGTCCCTTTGCGGATATACAACGCCCCCACGCCTTTCGGACCGCCCAACTTATGCGCCGATACCGAGAGCAAGTCCACCCCCAACGCGCCTACGTCCACCGGAATCTGCCCGAACGCCTGCACCGCGTCGGTGTGGAACGGCACCCGCCGCTCCCGCGCGATTGCGGCAAGCGCGGCGATCGGCTGCACGGTGCCGATTTCGTTGTTCGCCGTCATGACGGATACCAACGCCGTATCGCCGCGTATCGCCGTCCGCAAATCGTCGGGATCGACCAAGCCGTCGCCGTCTACGGGGAGGTATGTCACCTCGTAGCCGTTGCGTTCCAGGAATCCCGCCGCGTGTAGCACCGCGTGATGCTCTACCGCGCTTGTGATGATGTGCTTCCCTTTCCCCGCGTGCGCGACCCCCTTGACCGCCCAGTTATCCGCTTCGCTTCCGCTGCCCGTAAAGTAAATCTCATGTTCCTCCGCGCCGAGCGACTCCGCTACCGCCGCCCGCGCGGTATTGACCGCGACTTTCGCGTCGCGCCCGGATTTATAAATGGACGACGGATTTCCGAACCGCTCCGTCAAATAGGGCGTCATTTTTTCCAAAACCTCCGGTTTCAGCGGCGTTGTCGCCGCGTTGTCTACGTATATCATTTAAGCACCCCTTCCTAATTTTCAAATTCAAGATATAACTTTAACGTAAAACGCGTTGTGCTGAACGCACGGGCGTTTTGCTTGCAAAACGCGGGAAGTGAGGCGGTTACAACGTGCAGTTAAAGTTATATTTCCGAAACAAAATCAGGACAACACCGCACCGACTCCTCTTTCCATATCCACATCATACACCAATTTCCCGAATAAGTCAATTGTAATTCCTATCAAAATAATGGGGTATACGCGCGGTTTTTTAGTGAATTATCTATTTGGCTCACCGTTTTATTAGACGCGTTGACCATAAGAACGCCGTAAGAGCCGCCTGTGTTGGCTCCCGTCAGGTTCGCCCCGACCTCCCGCGCCGCAAGCCCCTGCCCGGAGTACACCAGTGCGTCCACCGGACGGCGGTACGCTCCGTAAGTCACCACATCATAACCAAGTTCCCGAAGTTGCCCCGCCAAGCGGGTCAATTCCGGCGTTACCGCGACAATCATACCATTTTCCTCCTTCCCGCGCCAAACCGGGCTGTTACAGTTATTGTCGGCGTTCCGAAGGGAAAATATACTTGAGACCCTGTCTAAAATCTCCCGCGCGGCGTCATATTGGCGGATGTTCCGCCATACGTCGTTCAGGCAACCCCGCACAAATCCGCACAAATCCGCACAAAGCGAGTTTTCCGAGGTTGCCTGCAATTTCCTTGTAATAAACAAATTATTACTTCAAAAATTTGCCTTGTCTGACGAAAAATCCGCACAACATGCCCTCCACGATGAGATTTTACACAGGCTCTTACTGTTTTTCGCGCGTTTTCAGATAGACCAACAAAACAGAAATATCCGCAGGTGAAACGCCGGAAATCCGCGACGCTTGCCCCACCGATTCAGGCTTAATTTGGTCTAACTTCTGCCGCGCCTCAAGCCTCAGCCCCCTGATCGCGTGATAGTCAAGATCCGCCGGCAACCGCCGCGCGTCAAGTTTTTCCGTCTGCCGCGCCTGCTCCTGCTGCCGCTTGATATACCCCGCGTATTTGACGGTAATTTCCACTTGATTCGCCGTGTTTTTGTCCAAGTGAGGGAAATCATCGTCGATGGCGGCAAGGGACGCGTATGTAATTTCCGGGCGGCGAAGCAACTCGTCAAAGCGAATCCCCGTGGAAATACCCGCGCTGCTTCGTTCCGCAAGCCAAGCGTTCACACGTTCGCCGGGCGGCGCTACCTTTTTCGACAAACGTCGTATTTCACGCTCTACGCGCTCTTTCATTTGCAAAAACTCCGCGTACCGCGCCTGTGGAATCAGCCCGATTTCATACCCCAACGGCGTTAGGCGCAAATCCGCGTTATCTTGACGGAGTAAAAGCCTGTGTTCCGCGCGTGACGTCATGACGCGGTACGGCTCCGTGGGGCCTTTCGTCACCAAATCATCGATCAGTACACCGATATACGCCTCACTCCTGCCGAGCGTAACCGCCGCCTTTCCGTCCACCCGCCGCGCGGCGTTAATCCCCGCCATAAGCCCTTGCGCCGCCGCTTCCTCATAGCCTGACGAACCGTTAAACTGCCCCGCGCCGTACAGCCCCGCCACCGCCTTAAACTCCAGCGACGGCTTCAACTGCGTGGGCGGGATACAGTCATATTCTATGGCGTACGCCGTCCGCATCATTTGCACATTTTCAAAGCCCGGTATGGTGCGGAGCATGGCGATTTGCACCTCCTCCGGCAAAGAGGAGGACATTCCTTGCAGGTACATTTCATCCGTCCCCAATCCCATAGGCTCCACAAAAATCTGATGCCTGTCCTTGTCCGCGAAGCGCACGACTTTATCCTCGATGGATGGACAGTAACGCGGCCCCACGCCCTCGATTTCCCCGCTGAACAGCGGCGAACGGTGCAGATTTTCCCGAATGACGCGGTGTGTATCCCCGTTGGTATAGGTCAAATAGCACACCGCCTTATTTTCCCCCGCGTCCTTCGTTTCAAAACTGAACGGCGTAATCTCGTCGTCGCCGTGTTGGACTTCGAGCCGTGAAAAATCAACGGAACGCGCGTTCACCCGCGCCGGTGTGCCGGTCTTGAACCGCGTCAGCGTTATGCCGAGGCTTTTCAAAGACTCCGACAGCCGCGCCGCCGCGAACAGTCCGTCCGGGCCGCCGCTGTAGGATACGTCGCCGATAATAATCCTCCCGCGCAAAAACGTCCCGGTAGCGACCACCGCCGCCTTTACCCGGTAGACCGCGCCGGTATGCGTCACCACGCCGGATACCGCGCCGTTTTCCGTCAGAATCTCTACAATTTCCGCTTGTTTCACGTCCAGCCCGCTTTGCCGCTCCAACGTCCGCTTCATCAACGCCTGATACGCGCGGCGGTCTACCTGCGCCCGCAAAGAGTACACTGCGGGGCCTTTCCCCTTGTTCAGCATACGCGACTGAATAAAAACCGCGTCAGCCGCCCTGCCCATTTCACCGCCGAGCGCGTCTATTTCACGCACAAGATGCCCCTTTGCCGTCCCCCCTATGCTGGGATTGCACGGCATATTAGCGATTGCGTCAAGGTTGACGGCAAACACTACGGTTGTATGCCCCAACCGCGCGCAAGCCAACGCCGCCTCACACCCCGCGTGTCCCGCGCCGATTACCGCTATATCGTATTCCCCCGCGTCGTAGCCCAAATTAAATCTTCCTTTTTTTATTAAAATATTAAACCTGTTCGGGAACCTGACCGCAATCGAAAAAAATACCGCTTACGCCGCCGCGCTTAGGGTTCCGAAGAGGTCTTAACAGGAAGTTTGATTAACACTTCCGTCCCCTTGCCGTACTCACTGTCTATTTTAATCGTCCCGCCGTGAAGTTCAATAAAATTCCGCGCGATGGCAAGCCCCAACCCCGTGCCGCCGCGCTCGCGGGAACGCGCCTTGTCCGCGCGGTAAAACCGTTCAAAAACGCGCGGCAAATCCTGCTGTTTGATTCCGATTCCGTTGTCCTTGATCTTAATATACGCCTCGTTGTACAAATACCCCGCGTAAACCTCTATTTTCCCGCCGTCGGGGGTGTATTTCAGCGCGTTGGACAAAATATTTGTCACTACCTGTTCCAACCTGTCCCGGTCGCCGTAAAGGTCGGGAATGGCGGTAGACGGAAAGAACACCATTTCGTGCTTGTGATTTTTCGCCTCTATCGACATTTTGGCGGTAATATCGCGCAGCAACTCCTCCAGCGAAAAATTCTGAAACGAAAGCACCAACTTCTGATTGTCCAAACTGCTCAGCGTCAGCAAATCCTTTACAATCCGCGTCATGCGGTCTACCTCGCGGTTGATTACGTCGAGGAACCGCCGTTCCTCACCGTCCGGCGCGGTATCCAACAGCGTTTCGGCGTAACTTTTAATCGTCGTCAGCGGTGTGCGCAACTCGTGGGACACATTCGCCACAAACTCACGGCGGGACATATCCAGCCTCTGCGCCTCCGTAATATCTTGCAGCACCACAATCACGCCGCTCAACTTATCCTCCGCCACTTCAAAGGTGGCGAAATACGCCTTAAAATTCTTACCGCCCACGTCCACGCGCCGCTCCACCGTCGCCTGTTGGTCGATGTAAAGCATCTGCGCCATGCAAATATCCGCGTTGAGCGTTTCAAAATAACTGTCGAACGCGATCCCCTCGCCGTCATCCTCAATGCCGAGCATTTCTTTCGCGGCGGGGTTGATGTGCATCGCCCTCTGATTGATGTCAAACGCCATAATTCCGTCCGTCATATAGCGGAACATCGTTTCAAGTTTATTTTTTTCCTTGGCGATTTCCTCCATAGAACTTTTGACCATAGCGGTCATATGGTTAAAAGTGGAAGCCAGCGTACCGATTTCATCATTCGCCTTGAGGTCGATTTTGGTGTCAAAATTCCCCCGCGCGAGGCTTGCCGCCTTGCGCGTCAGATTGCTGATCGGGCGCGTAATGGTGCGGGAAAGGAAAAACCCGAGTATCATCGAAATCAAAATCCCCGCGATCAACGCCTGCGCCAAAATGGAATAAATCGCGCGGATCAGTTCCAGCATTTGCTCCTTGTTGTCCCGCACATAGACGATATACTCCTCCCCCGCAACAACGGCGTAATCGAGGTAATCCCGGTAAGGTTCCACCTTGTCCCCCGCTTTCCCCGCCATAGCGGCGAGGATATTATCCGTCCGCTCGATTTCAAGGTCCGTCACGTTGTCCGAACCCGCCAAAAACTCGCCGGTCCTCCTGCTTAGAATATAATAACTCCTGTCGGAACTGATGCCCATCCTCCCGGAATACGTCGCGAGTTCCTGTGTTAAAGCGTTCAGACCGTCCCCCGTCCGCACCGCTTCCTCAAGTTTGTTGGTCAACTCCCGCGAAAATGCCAGCGTCATCGCGCTGCGAAAGTTATTATGATAAAACACCGAAATTCTGTTCTGCAAAAACGCGCCAAAAGCAAGCATTACCGCCAAAATCAGTAACACGAACATCAATACCAACTTCCATTGTATACTTTTGAACACCCTTTCGCACCCTCCGCTCCGTAACCCTCCGGCTTTTGCCCCGCGTATCAAAAACATCACAAAACAAAACTCACACCATGCCAAGCCGCGCCAAATACTCTTTCAGCGCGGCAACCGCCTGCCCGCGGTGACTGATACGGTTTTTCAAATCCTGCGGAATTTCCGCGGCGGTCTTGCCGTATTGCGGCAGGTAAAACAGCGCGTCATAGCCAAAACCGCCCGTCCCGCTCACGCCGTAGGCAATTTGCCCGCGCAGTTCCCCCCGCACGGTTGCGGAACCGCCGTCGGGGAACACTACCGCAATCACGCATACAAACTTCGCGTTTCTGTTCGTCTGATGTTCCATATGTTTCAACAACATTTCATTGTTGCGGCTGTCCGTCGCCCCCGCGCCCGAATACCGCGCGGAATACACCCCCGGCGCACCGCCTAACGCCTCGACGCAAAGCCCGCTGTCGTCCGCGATCGTGATTTCCCCGCACAGGCGCATAACCGCCTCCGCTTTTTTCAGCGCGTTGCCCTCGAAGGTGTCCGCGTCCTCGACCACATCAGCGTCTATGCCCAAATCGCCCATACTAAGCAGTTCGTAAGCATTGCCGTTACCGTCGGCGCAATCCGCGAACATCGCCCGAAGTTCCCGCGTTTTCCCCTCATTTTTCGTTGCCGCCGCCAACCTCATAGCATCCTCTTCTTTCTAAGCATCGCGTATGGCTCCGCGTATTCCGCAAGCCGCGTTTTCACCGTCATACCCGCGTGGGGTGCGCTGTCGATTTCCGCGCCGTCCGCGTCGTAGAGTTTCCCGAGCGTCATTGTGAGGAACCCGCCCTTCGGACGAATGACTTCCACCTCGTCCCCGGCGGAAAATTTATTTTTCTGCGTAATGACCGCGTTGCCGTCCGCGTCACATTCCGTGACAATCCCCGCCACGTCATACTCTCTGATGTACGCGCTCCTGTCGTAAATCTGCCCGCCGCCGTTCGGCCTGCCTTGCCAAAAGCCGTAGGAATACTCCCTGTGGCTCACCTTGCGCAACTCGTCCAGCCGCGCCGGGTCGAACACGTAAGTTTCCGGGTTGTCCAAATAGCGGTCTAACTCCTCACGGTACGCCTTAACGACCGTCGCGGCGTAATATTCACTTTTCACTCTGCCCTCGATTTTCAGCGCGTCCACCCCCGCGCCGATAATTTGCGGGAGAAACTCGATAAGGCATAAATCCTTAGAGTTAAAGAAAAAACTGCCGCTGTCATTTTCAAATACAGGAATATACTCCCCCGGGCGTTTCTCCTCTACCAAATGATACTTCCACCTGCACGGATGCGCACACTCCCCCCGGTTGGCGTCGCGCCCCGCCATATAGCCGCTCAACAGGCACCGCCCCGAATAGGATACGCACATCGCGCCGTGGACAAACATCTCAAGTTCCAGCGATTGCGGTGCCTTTTCGCGGAGTTCGCGCACGTCCGCCTCCCCCAACTCCCGCGCCAGCACAACGCGCTTCGCCCCCAAACGGTGCAGCAACGCCGCGCTTCGGTGATTCGTGGTGTTCGCCTGTGTACTGATGTGAATCGGCAAAGACGGCGCCGCCTCCCGCACCACGTCCAACGCCCCCAAATCCGCTAAAATCACGCCGTCCGCGCCGAGGTCATGAAGTTCCCGCGCAAAGCGGTAAAGTCCGTCAAAATCACCGTCGCGCATAATAATATTCGTCGCCGCGTATGCCTTTTTCCCGCGCGACTTCACATAATCGATGCCCCGCTTCAAATCGTCGGGGGAAAAATTATCGCACGCCGTCCGCAAGGAAAATTCCTCCCCGCCGAAGTACACCGCGTCCGCGCCGTATTGCACCGCCGTTTTCAGTTTCGCGAGGTTGCCCGCAGGCGCGAGCAGTTCGGGTTTTTTCATGTCCAGTCTACTCCTTTGATAACGCTACAAGCCGATCTTATAACTTAACGCGCAGCCGTCGCCGATTGGTATAATCGAAGTCACCAACTCCTCTGCGGCGCACAACTCGTCCAGATACCGCCGCAGCCGCTTGATGATCGTGATTTTGCGCCGCACCGCAAGTTCGTCCGTCGCCACCATGCCCTTGTACAAAACATTATCGCTCAGCAACACGCCGCCCCGCTTCAGCAACCGCATACAGTGGGGGAAAAACTCACGGTACTGTGCCTTTGCCGCGTCGAGGAAAATAAAGTCAAACTCGCCGTCCAACCGCTTCAGCACTTCCCCCGCGTCGCCGCCGATGACCGTAACCCTACCGTCAAAGCCGTACTTCGTCACGTTTTCGCGGGCAATCCGCAACAAGTCCGCGTCCCGCTCCACGGTAGTCACCGCCGCGCCGCACCGCGCCATAGCAATCGCGGAATAGCCGATTGCCGTGCCGATTTCCAACACCGTCCCGGCGTTCGCGCTCCGCAAAAGCGTTTCGATAAACCGTATCGTTTCGGGGCGTGAAACGGGAACGCCGTGTTGCTCCGCGTACCGCTCCAGTTCCGCGAGTTCGCCGGTGTTTTTCTTGAGAACGCGCCGTATATAACGGCAGATATACTCATGATTGATGTTGTACTCGTCAATATGCTCTATGCCTCACACCTCTTTCCGCGTTGCCGCCGCGCGTCAGTTCATCGCCTGCAAATGCTCCTTGTACGTGCGGGAAAAAACATGCGTTCCGTCTTTCAGCACAAAATACAAATACTCCGTTTGCGCGGGATAGAGTGCCGCCTCGATTGCCGCCTTGCCGGGCGAGGCAATCGGGCCTACGGGCAGCCCGAAACTCAAATAAGTGTTGTACGGCGATTTGATTTTCGTATCCGCGACGCTCAGCACCTCTTTGCGCTCCCCCAAAACGTACTGCACGGTAGCGCAGGATTCCAACTTCATCTTTTTATCCAAACGGTTGCGGAATACGCTTGCCACCGTCTTAAACTCCTCCGCGCTTGCGCCCTCGCGCTCCACAATGGACGCTAACGTGATGACCTCGTCCGTCGTCATACCCAAAGCGGCGGCGCGTTCCCGCAACTCCTCCGTGTACTCTATCGAAAATTGATCCAACAGCCGAACGATTACCTCCCGCTCCGTCACCCCGCCGGAAAAAGTATAAGTAGAGGGGAACAAATACCCCTCCAAACGGTTTTCCGCGCGGGTGATTTCTTGTACAAAGGGGTAATCGAACCGTTCCGTTTCGCACAACTCCAAAAAAACGTCCCTGTCAAAAGCCGCGCCCTTTTGCGCGAACGCCTGATACAGCCTGTCCGCCGTCCGCGCCAGTTCGCTTCCCTCAGGAATGGTCACCGTCACCGCGCCGGACGGCACGGACGGCACGGAAATTGCCGCGATAATCTCACTGTACGCCATACCGCTCCGCAGCGTATGCTCCCCAAGTTGGAAACTGTCCGCCGCGCCCCGCGCCTTTGCGGTCAAACGGAACACCAGCGGGTGGCGTATGATGTTATGTTCCCGCAACAGCGCGGCGATTTCCCGCGTTGACGCGCCCTCCGCGATTTCCACCGTAACTTCCCGGCGGTCCGCGTCCCTGCCAAATATGTCATTGCGGATACTCACCGTCTCCGCAACGGCAAACACCGCCAGCGCCGCAATCAGCAACAGCCGAACATAATGGCGTTTTCGCCTTTCACGTACATTTTTGATGTATGACGGATACCGCATACCGCACCACTTCCCCTCTATCGGCGAGATTTTATCTAAAACACTTACAAGTTAAAATAGCGGACGTACTGAAACAAAATATACCCCCCGATCATCAGCAGTACGGGGAAGTTCGCCAGCGACCGAATCATCTGCAACGGAAGCGCGCGCGACCTGTTGCGCTTAATCCGTTTGCGGTGTACCGTGCCGGAGAGCAAGAAGAACAGCACCGCGCACACCGCCGTCACGCTCCACTGAAACACGCCGCCGCCAAGGAACGGATACGCGGACGACTTCACGCTCACCGCGTAATCGAGCAGCATACCAAAGGCGTTAAACGAAAAATGCGCCAACATTCCCGCAAAGACAGACCGCGTCATCCACACGAGGTAACAAAGCAAAATGCCGAGGAACAAATGCCCCGCGATATTTTCCGCTTGGTTGTGCAGCAAGGCGAAGTACAGCCCGCCAATCAGCAACGACGCTCTGTAGCCGTTGTTCCGCGTCGCCGTCAGCACAATCCCGCGCATCAGCAGTTCCTCAAATATTGCGGGAAGCAGCGCGACGACCGCAAGCGCGATGGCGAGTTGCGCCGCGTTTTGCGGTGTGCCGACCGCCGCTTCGGGCAGCCCGCCCGTTTTCGCGCCGATATACAAAAGCGCGGGTATGTTCAGCAAAGAAGCAAGCGGCTGCGCCGCCGCGCCGAGCAACACGCATACCACGCCTTGCTCCGCCGTGATTTTGCGAAGCCCCAGCGTTTCCGGCGGCTTTGCGGAGTACAAATACAGGAACACCGCGCACGGCAACGCCACGGCGAACAACTGTACCGCGATCATATACACCTCCTCCGGCAGCGGTTGCGCCGAAACCTTGCTCCAACACCATTCCAAAAACACAGGCACTAAAAATTGCAGATAAAACACAAACAGCAAAAGCCATTTCACGCCGCGAAAAGTCACTCCGGCGGGGGACTCCTCAGCCGCGCCAAGGCTTGCGGAATACGTTCCCTCCGCCGCGCGTTTTGGCGGCACGGCATCCGTACCGCGCCGGGCGTTCGCGTTGTTTTGCCGTTCCATGTGCGGTCCTTCCTTTCGTTGTGTTGTCACTCCGCGCCTAATCGGTAATCACATAATCGGCGGGAACATCATGCGCCTCGGGGAACGCGCTTTCCACCATACAAAAACTGTACCCAATCCCTATTTTCACCGCGTTGGTTTGCGGCAGCAGCCTGTCATAAAACCCCGCGCCGTAACCAATCCTATGCCCCGACGGGTCAAAGGCGATCGCGGGTACAATCACCACATCGGGTTCCGACGGTTCACACCTGCGAAACGCCGCCTTTTTCGGCTCCAAAATCTCATAACTTCCCTGTTCGAGGTCGTCCATCGCGCTAATATAAGATACATCAAGCGTTTTACCGTTCACCACAGG
>JAIRSR010000222.1 GCA_031255355.1 Clostridiales bacterium | reverse complement strand
GGCAGTGCGCCCTGTCGCGCCGCTTAAAAACCCCTCGCCGCCGCTGTACGGCGTGTAGTTGCGCCGGATAAAATCACGCACATCTATTGTATTCTGCCACGTTCCCCCGGTGAAATTTTCCCAACTCATGAAAAACCCCCTCTGTAGGCTTGCAAACTTTTGGTTTATGGTTCGTAGTACGGTACCATGTGGGAAACACCCCCTAAATATATGGTGTGATTTCCAAACAGCCCATAGATATAGTATATGCTATTTTGAATAAAATTTCAATATCTTTCGCAAAAATTATTTTTTTATTTTTTGCAGTCACTGTTAGAGCCTTAACCGTTTCCACAATTGTCTGTAGTATTCCCGCGGCAAATGGTCGCGGAACGAAAACCAAAAAGCGACTTTCGGCGCACCGATCCGCAGTGTCACTCCCACATGACGGTAGCCCATAAAGGCAAACGGAAGTTTTGTCACAACGTCGTTGGAATTTTCCACCCGAAAGGTTTTGAACACCCGCCGATTATACGAAGCGGCAAACGCCGCGTTGCCGACGCGCGGGCAGCCGAACAGAAAGACGGCAACGTCCTTGCCTTTGAAATTGTACTGCAAATCGACGGCGCACAGCACCGCCAACGCCGCGCCGTAGGAATGTCCCGAAACGATAATTTTATCCACGGTACTGTCGATCATGCTCTGGATTTTGGCGCGAACCCGGTTCACCTTGTACGCGTTGATAAAACCGTTATGCACCCGAATCCGCGAACTGTCGTTGTTATACGGCACCGCCATTTTCCAAAACCGCAGATGCGTCAGGTAATCACGCGGGTTGTCCGAACCTCTGAACGTAATCCGAAGCGTCCCGCCCCCCTTTCGCGCCCAATACTGTACCCCTGTGCGGGCATCGTCCGTGAACAGTGTTTCCGTCCCGCGCTCATACGGCTGTTCGTCGGCATACGCCAGCGCGGTATAGGTGAGTTGTTTCATCAATTCCAAATCCGTTATTGCCGCCACCCCCTCGTTAAAGCGTATGCGCGTTGTCGCGGAAATAGAGCGGTGATTCCTATTCCCGCGCCGTTGACTTGCGGGTAAAATCACGGTATAATAGACCTATCTATCAAAAAAGGGAGTTTCGGGCGATGAAAAAAATAACAATAAAAAACACGGATTTATCCGTCAGCAACATTTGTTTGGGTACCGGCGGGTTCGGCACGGTCAGAAGCCGCGAGGAAGCGTTTGAAATATTAGACGCGTTTACGGCGGGGGGCGGGAATTTTATTGATACCGCCAACGTCTACGGACGGTACGGCGCAAACGGAGGCAACCTCAGCGAGCGGGTGCTCGGCGCGTGGCTTGCGGCGCGGAATACGCGGGACGGCGTGATTATTGCCACCAAGGGCGGCCATTATGACTTTGCGGCTCCGCAAACGCCGCGTGTGACGCGTGACGCGGTGCAGACCGATTTGGACGAGAGTTTGCGCACCCTCGGCTTGGAGCAAATTCCGCTTTATTGGCTGCACCGGGACAACCCCGCTTTGCCGATAGAGGTGATTGTGGATCTGCTGGAGGGCTTTGTGAAATCGGGAAAGATACGCTATTACGGCGTTTCAAATTACGCACCGGACAGGCTTGCGGCGGCGCGTGACTACGCGCAAAAAAGCGGGTACGGCGGGTTTGCCGCCGTTTCTAACCAATGGAGTTTAGCGTCGGCGGGCGCGGGCGGCGGGAGCAACCCTGACCCGTCCCTTACCGCCGTTTCCGCGCGGGAATACCGTTGGCACGTCGAAACGGGCGTACCGCTGATTCCGTATGAATCCACCGCAAAGGGGTTTTTTGAAAAATTGCGCAAGGCTAAGCCGAAAATCAAAAACGGCGAACTTCTCCCCCCTGCTGACGCGCTGAACCTGCCCGACGCGCTGAAACGCGCCTATCTCAATCGGCGCAATTTGAGGATTTATGAGGAATTGGAAATTTTAACCAAACAAACGGGATATTCCGCGCAAGTACTGGCGTTGGCGGACCTGCTTCATCCACCGTTTCAAGTGATTCCCGTGACCGCAGTCAGCCGCGCGGCGCAGTTGGACGATATTTTCACGGCAAGCGAAACGGAGTTCCCCGGCGGGATTTTGGAACAGTACACCTTTTACGGACAGGTCAAATAATAATATACCATGAAGTAATGCGCTAACGCGCCAAGCAGCACAAGGACGTGAAACAACTCATGGAAGCCGAAACCCTTGGTAAAATTAGGCTTTTTCACCGCGTAAATCACGCCGCCGACCGTGTAAAAAAGGCCGCCTGTGAACAGCAGCAGTGTCCCCTCCGGCGCGATTGTCCGCGCAAGCGGAACGACGGCGAAAACAATCGCCCAACCCATGACAAGGTATAAAATCGTGGAAAGGGCGCGGAACCGCCCTGTAAGAAAGGTTTTTACCACAATACCGCCGAGGGCGAACACCCACACCCCAAGCATATAGCCCCATTTGAGTGCGCCTGTGAACGCCGCCGCGACCAAGGGAGTGTACGTCCCCGCGATCAAGACGTAAATCATGCAATGGTCAATGATGTGACAGACCCGCACCAACCGCGCCGGCCCGGTGACAAGGTGATACGTCCCGCTTGCCGCGAAAAGCGCGGTCATGCTGATACCGAAAATCAAGCATACCGCCAAATCCTCCGCGCTTCCCCCGCGCCGCAACGCCAACAGTACCGTACCCGCCAACGCCGCCAACGCGCCGCCGGCATGGGTGAACCCGCTCACCGTGTCGCGAAATATTTTAATGACAATGCACTCCCTTTTTCAGAGCCTGTTTCGCAAGTTGAAACAGGCTCCGAAAATTTCTTAATATTCTACCGCGTCTAACCAACATTTGGCAATCAGCGCGTGCCCCGCCGCAGTGGGGTGTACGCCGTCCGCCGCCCAAAACGACGGAGGAACCGCAACGCTGTTTTGCGCGAAAATGCCGTCCAACGGAATGTATACCGCGTTAAACTCCCGCGCGAGTTGCCTTGCCTTTTGAATTTTAGGGTCTAAATCCGTGCGCCACGCCAAGCGATCCGCCGGATACGGCATGACGAACGGCTCCAAAATGAGAATAGAAATATCGCCCAGCGCGTCCCTCGTGCGCGTGAGGATTTCCTTATAGTTGGCGTAATAATCGTCTGCGGACGTAGGGTCGTTGCTGTCATACCCGCGCCACGTGTCATTGATTCCAATCAATATGGATAAAACGTCCGGCTTCAGCGCGAGGCAATCCTCGTCCCAACGCTTCACCAAATCCGCTGTGCGGTTGCCCGAAATTCCCCTGTTGATAAAGGTCGCTTCCAGTTCGGGATACATGGATTGAAACAACGCCGCCGCGAAGTACGGATACCCGCCGCCAAGCGTGTCCTTTTCCCTGTCGCGTCCGCAATCCGTGATACTGTCGCCTTGGAACAGCACTCTTGCTCCTTTTTCTATCATTCTACCGACAACCCCTTTATAAAGTTTTGTAAAATTATAACAGCCGCAGAACGTTCCCGCCGCGTTATTGCTTTGCCTTTTCGCGCAAATCCTCCAACGTGATGTTATCCACAACGCCGTCTATCGCGCTTTTCAGCGCGTGCCACACAAACGCCGCCGCGCACTCCTCGCCCTTTTCGCAGCAGCCCTCACCCGCGCACAGCGTCGGCGCGATCGAACCCTCTACCGCGCGGAGTACCATGCCCGTGGTGATTTCCCCGCACGGCTTGTTCAGCCGGTACCCGCCGCGCGGACCTCTTACGCCGCGCACCAGACCCGCCTTGTGCAACAGCGTCATGATATGCTCTAAATACTTTTCGGACAGCCCCTGCTTTTCCGCGATTTCACGAAGCGGCATCGCGCCGTCCGTATCGTTGAGGGCAATATCAATCATCGCCCGCAAGCCGTACCTGCCCTTGGTCGAAATTTTCATACCCTTTGCGTCCAGCCGAACGTGTCAGCGGCTTCCCCGCTCTGTATGCCTGTAAGGTCGTTGTAAAGCGCCCGCGCGACAGGTCCCGTCGTGTTGCCGTGCAGGATAATCTTTTCGCCGTCGCGGTTCAGTTCCCCAATCGGGCTGATTACCGCAGCGGTTCCTGTGCCGAACGCCTCCTCTAACGTACCTGCGGTATGCGCGTCGTACACCTCTTGAATACTGATAGCACGCTCCGTCACCGTCCTGCCCTGCGCGCGCAGCAGTTCAATCACGCTCATGCGCGTAATGCCGGGGAGTATGCTCCCTTGCAGGCGGGGGGTAATCACCTCGCCGTTGATCACAAAAAACACGTTCATGGTGCCGACTTCCTCTATGTACTTCCGCTCCACGCCGTCCAGCCACAGTACCTGCGTATACTTCGCGTCCTCCGCTTCCTGCTGTGCTTTGAGGCTTGCCGCGTAGTTCGCGGCGGTTTTAGAGTAGCCCACGCCGCCCTTGACCGCGCGGACGTATTTGCTTTCTACCCAGATTTTCACAGGGTTCACACCCTCGGGATAATACTGACCGCTCGGCGAACAAATGACAATAAACTGATAGGTATGTGACGGGTGTACGCCCAAAAACGGATCGGTTGCGATAATAAACGGACGGAGGTACAAGGAAGTACCCTCCGACGAGGGAACCCAATCCCGCTCCGTATCCACGAGGGTTTTCAACGCCTTGACGCAAAAATCCACGTCGATTTGCGGTATGCAAAGGCGTTCGTTGCTGACGTTCAGGCGTTCCATATTTTTTTCGGGACGGAACAAAAGAATATCGCCGCCTTTCGTTCGGTACGCCTTTAAGCCCTCAAAAACCGTCTGTCCGTAGTGCAGCGTCATTGTGGACGGCTCCAGCGCAAGCGGCCCGTAAGGGACGATGCGCGGGTCGTGCCAACCCTTGCCGTCAGTATAATCCATAATAAACATATGGTCGGTAAAACTCCTGCCGAAGCCCAGTCCTGTTTCGTCGGAAGGCTTTACCCTCGGGGCGGTGGTTTTACGAATCGTGATTTCCATATCGTCTGCATCTCCTCAAATTAGTATCTGCGGACCAAAGAGCCTATTCTTTGCGGTCGCCTTTGCCCTGTCCGTCACTTTGCGTCAACGGACAAGCCTGTTTTATTATTCTACCATAATATATTACTGTACGCAAGAAAATTTTTGATTTTTAGTGATTTTTAGCGAAAGAAAACATACCGAATTGTCCGCGCGGTTTGTTCCCGCGCCGCCGCGCGTGGTACACGCCGAGGATCGCCTGCGCCAACTTATCGCAATCGTGGCGCAAACGGCCGCCCTCCTCAATCCGCAAATAATCCCCCTCCGTCAGTTTGATATGGTCTAAGGCAAACTTTGTGCGGCTGACTTCCACCGCCTCCGCGCCGTCCTCAAAATATTTATCCAACAACTCTTGCGGAATTTCCTGTCGGTTGGCAATGCAATAGTCCATGACTTTCCCGCCCGCGTGTCCGCAAATCGCCGCCGCGTGTTGGTGCGCCGTCATGCCGTCCGTTTCACCCGGCTGTGTCATGATATTGCAGACATATATTTTTAACG
>JAIRSR010000188.1 GCA_031255355.1 Clostridiales bacterium | reverse complement strand
GGACTTGAAAAATTTAGCCAAACAGAGAAAAACGGCGGACGGATCGAGAAACGAACGGCTTTTGTTTGCGGCGATATCGATTGGTTGCCGGGGATAGAAAATTGACCTAACATGGCTTGCATTGGGGCGATTCATACTGAATTTGAAAAAGACGGCAAAACATCAAGCGAGTGGCATTGTTACATTTCGAGCGCATCGCTTGCTGCGGAAAATCTGTTAAAACACGCGCGGTTGGAATGGGGCGCGGAAGCAATGCACCGGCTGTTGGACATACATTGGGGCGAGGATAGAACTCGTGTTTGGGATATGAATGTGCAAAAAACCGTGAATTTGACACAAAAAATCGCGCTTAACCTCGCCCGTGAATATCGAGCGCAAGTGTTCCCTAAAACTCCAATCTCAGGCGTGTTGAAGAAAAATCTCTTCGATCTGGATAACCTTGCTGAACTTTTGCGCTTTTTCTTCGCCTTGTTGAATGTTACCGCTTTATTCTATTTGTGAACAAAATGTGAACACAAAGTTACAATCCGCTTACAATACTTCCTAACAGGGGAATATTGTTTGACTTTTGGCAATCTATAGTATATGATAGTATTATACAAAATGTTATTTATTGTGTCATGGTGTCCGACGAACTGCGGCGCAAGCGGCATGTTCACGCGGGCGCGGTTCGCTTGCCGGGTTGGTTTGATTTTATTGTTCTGATTTTATTGGGAGGTGTTCACAGTGAAACGCGGTATGTATTCAATCATTGCTTTCATTTGTTTTATTTGTTTTATGACGTCGCTCACCGCAGTTTTTGCGACGGAACCGAATGCGTTGGATTCGTCTTTATCCGAGGCAAGTTCGCCTCCGGGCGCGGAGGCGTCAGTTGTGGAAGTTCCTGTTTCCGGCGGCGGGGGCAGTGGTGGCGGCGGCGGAATAAGTCTCGTTCCCGATGAAGTTACTCCCGATGAGGACGATGAGGAAGAGATTCCCGTGTTGCCGATTACCGTCGCTTTGACGGCTTCGTCGCAAGAGGCGGCATACGGAAGTGAAATCACGCTGACCGCCGTTGTGTCAAGCAACGCAGAGGAAAGCGCGGAACTTTCCGGCACCGTAAAATTTTACAAGGGTGAAGATTTACTGGACGACGCGCAGACGCTGACGGAAAACAGCGCATCCGTTACGGTAACGACCCTTGCGATTGGCGCAAACGAGTTATACGCCGTCTATACGGACGCGAATGACAACGAAACGCGATCCGGGATTGTCACCGTCACCATAACCAATCCTGTCGCTTTGATTACACTGAAAACCAACGCGGCGTCGGCAAGCGTAAAGGATAAAATCACCTTTACGGCGACGGCGGAGAACATCGCGGACGGCGAGATTGCTTTTTCGTATTACGCCGAGGGCGTAACCGAAAAAATCCTTGGCACGGTAGCGTTGACGGACGGCACGGCGACGCTGACGACCACGGAGTTCCCGAAAGGGAAATGGACGGTAAAAGCCGAATTCCCCGGCAACGACGACTACGGCAGTGCGTTCGCCACGGTGACGCAAACTGTTTTATCGGACAACAACCGTCTGAAATCGCTGAAAGTGAACAGTTCTAACATATCCCTTTCCGGCAGTGCGCTTGAATATTCGCTCAACCTTTCAAGCAATTCCACATACGCGCGGATTACAGCGGTCACGGAGGACAACGGCGCGACACTGAGAATCGACGGCAGGTCAACCGTGAGCGGGCGGGAAAGTGACAGGATTTATCTGGCAGAGGGGCAGAGAATTACTGTGCAAGTTGTCGTCACAGCGGAAAACGAAACAACACGGACATATCAGGTACGCCTGTACAGAAAAAAGAGTTCGTCCGGCTCAAGCAGCGCGTCAATGCGGTACAGATACGCTGCGGCGGCGGCCGCGAATAAAATCGTTTACGGCGATATTGCTTACAGTTGGGCGGCGGAGTATATCAACGCGCTGACTGAGGGCGGTATATTCACAGGGGAACAGGTCGGCGGCGCGAGTTACTTCTATCCCGACAGGAGCATGACGAGGACGGAGTTTGCCGTCGTAATCGCGAGAATGATGGACGCGGACCTCGACTTAACGAGGTATCTTGATTTGCCATTTGCCGACGCAAATGCCATTCCCGAATGGGGCGGCGAGGAAGTGCGCGCGGTATATTACCACCATTGGATGGACGGCGACGGCGCGAATTTCAACCCAAACCAAAGCATAACACGCGCGGAGGCAATGACCGTAATTGCGCGGATTGCCGGATATCAAGGCGACGGCGCGGTATTTGACGACGACGGCGAGATTCCCGCGTGGGCGCGGGGGGCAATCGCGGGATTGATTGACGCGGGTGTGGTAAACGGCTATCCCGATAACACAATCAAGCCGAACGCCACAATTACACGCGCTGAAATCGCGGGTATTGTCTATAAAATCGCTAATTAAGAGCCTGTCTAAAATCTCATCTTGGCAGACAAGGCAAATTTTTGAAGTAATAATTTGTTTATTACGAAGTTGCAAATGAAAGTGTGCCACCTCCGTTTGAAATATTCTCTTGAACATTCACGCGGAGTAATTTCCTTCGATCTTAGGCAACTCTCGCCATCGCGGGTTTCACGCGCGGCGATGGCGAAACTTGCCGAAAGGCGGACAGCGGACGGAAACGTCCGACACGGGGCCGCCGCACTCGGGGCTGACGCAGAAAAGGATTTTTCAAATCCGTTCCGCGCAGCCCCCTTTTCTGTAATAATATGTATATTCTGATGAATTCTGAGAAAAAAAGCGTATGACAAAATAAGGCTAACGC
>JAIRSR010000117.1 GCA_031255355.1 Clostridiales bacterium | reverse complement strand
TTCCAGTTCCGCTTCCTCCGCGCCGGGGTAGGCACTGCCGATTTCCATTTTGATTTCCTCCGCTGTCCTTTCGCCGATTGCGAGGTTGTTGTTCTTTTTTGTGTATTGGATAATCGCGTCGTCCAACTCGTCCCCCGCCACCCGCAGCGATACGCTTGTCACAATGCCGCCGAGGGAAATGACCGCGACTTCGGACGTTCCGCCGCCGATGTCCACCACCATACTGCCCATAGGCTCATCCACGGGAAGCCCCGCGCCGATGGATGCCGCCATAGGCTCCTCGATCAGATACGCCTCCCGCGCCCCCGCCTGCGTTACGGCTTCCTCGACCGCCCGCTTTTCCACCTCCGTAACGCCGGACGGTATGCAGACGATGACGCGCGGCTTCAAAAATCCGGTTTTCGGGTACGCCTTTTGTATGAAGTATTTTATCATCTTTTGCGTGATGTCATAATCGGCGATTACGCCGTCTTTCATGGGACGTATGGCGACAATGCTCCCCGGTGTGCGCCCGAGCATTTCTTTCGCCGCGTCGCCCACCGCCAGCACCTGCTTGGTCTCCTTATTGATTGCCACGACGGAAGGCTCCCTCACGACAATCCCTTTGCCTTTGACGTGTACCAGCGTGTTGGCGGTGCCTAAATCGATTCCAATATCCCTGTTACCCATTACAAAATCTCCTTCTGCTTCAAAATGTCTACGCCGAACTTCCTCAGCGTCAACGCCATACGGCAAAGCGGCAAGCCCATAACGTTACTGTAATCCCCCTCGATCCGCGTGATGAAAATCGCGCCGATTCCCTGTACGCCGTACGCGCCCGCCTTGTCCATAGGTTCCCCCGTTTTGATATATTCCGCGATTTCCCCGCCGCTCAGTTCGCGGAACAACACGGTAGTTTCCTCAACGCCCGCTTCGGTCTTGCCGTCGCTTCCGCGCACCGCCGCGTACCCTGTGAACACCGTATGCGCCCGCCCGCTCAACCGCGCCAACATGCGGGCGGCATCGTCCGCGTCGCGGGGTTTGCCGAGCGGCTCGCCGTCTATGCTGACGACGGTGTCCGCGCCGATTACGACGCAATCCCCCGCCGCAACGCCGCCGGCGCGTACTACGGCAAGCGCCTTGGCAAGGGCGATGTTTCGGACGTTTTCCGCACAGGCCGCCGACGGGTCAAAGGCTTCGTCCGCGTCCGACGGAATCACCTCGAACGATGCGCAAATACGTGACAGCAGTTCCTTTCGGCGCGGCGACGCGGAGGCTAATATGATTCTTTTCATTATTCCCACCTAAATCCTTTTGTAAACAAATACGGTAACAATTACGCTTAGCACCGTCGCGACGGTGATATGGAACATCAGTCCAAATTTCAAACTTAACACGCCGAGGTTCAGCGATAGCGGATTTTCCGTACTGATGCCGAACTGCCTGCCGAACGACAGCCAATCAAAATACCGTGAGCCGCGTGCCAACTCCGCTAACACACTGCCTATCACCGCGCCGAACGCGATTAAAATCACCAGCGTGATTGTGCTCTTTGCTCTTCTCGCCATGCGTCCCCCTCCTTTGGAACCCGCCAACCCCCTCGCGGAGGATTTTACAACAGGTCTATTCTATTATACCTATGTTTCGGCGGAATTTCAACTACATTTTGCACTTATTTGTGTTAAAATGCAAAGTTTTCTAAAACGGAACCGTAAAAACCTGTAAAACAGCGCGGAACTTCCCCGCGAAAAGGCGTTCGCCGCGCTATTTCCCTGTGGAACCGAAGCCGCCCGCCCCGCGTTCCGTTTCCGGCAAACAATCCACAACGGCGACCTCTGCGGCGCAAACAGGAACAATCACCAACTGCGCGATTCGTTCCCCCGGGTGTATGGTGTACGCCTCGTCAGAGATATTCGTCAGCGCGACCATGATTTCACCACGGTAGTCGCTGTCGATGACCCCCACCGCGTTGGGGAGGGTAATGCCCTTTTTCAAACCCAAAGAACTGCGGGCAAAGACCAACCCCGCGTATTGATTGGACGGAAGCGCAATCGCGATCCCTGTCGGCACGGCGGCGCGTTCCCCCGGCGCAAGGCATAGCGGCGCATCCGTACACGCCGCCAAATCCATACCCGCCGCGCCGTCCGTGGCGTAGTACGGCGCGGGGATTTCCGTCCCTATTTTCTTTGACAAATATTTGATTTTCAGTTGCATAACAGACCGTTCCTTTCCTAATGCTCTTTGTCATTCCACGCCGTGGTAGAATTTTCCTCTGGTAAAATCACCGGTCGGCGCGGCGGCGGTTTTGTAATTTTTCAGCACGGCAGCGCATACTTCGGGCGTTTCGTCCGTAAACAATAACCGAATCGCGTTTACGCCGCAACGCTTGAGATCGTCTAACTTATCCGACATCACGACGGGCTTTGAGTTGAGCAGTTCGTTGCGGCACCCGGGCAGGCTTCTCAAAGGAAAAACCGTCCCGGTTCTGTCCGTCACGCTCCCTCTGCAAAGTCCTTTTGCTTTACACTTGCCGATACACCCGCCGTGCGCGTTTTGAATCAGGCAATTTTCCGTCAGCATCAGCGGCAACCGCCCGTATGCTATGACTTCCACCCGCGTATCGGGCGACACGCGGCGAATTTGTGACAGGGTAAGTTCCGCAGACAGCGTAATCCTTTCGGCGTAGGGAAACTCTTTCGCCGCCCTTGTGTTGAAAATGTGAAACGTATGGTCAAGGAAAATCCGATCCCCGCGTTCCCGCAGCAACCGCAGTTGCCCGATATTCGCCGCCAAAAACCGCTTTGCGGGCAGTTCCGCCAACAGTTCCCCGAGGTTTTGCGGCGTGATGCGCGGCAGAACAACGATTGCGTTTT
>JAIRSR010000093.1 GCA_031255355.1 Clostridiales bacterium | reverse complement strand
GGATCTCACGCTCCGACCAGTAACTTGCAATAAAAATCACGGGATTTCCCTTTTGCAGGCTGATTTGGGATGCAAAAAATTCACGGCTATATTTCGGCAATCGAAAAGTGTCAAATACGCCGCTTGTACACAGCGGAACGCAGGGATAATAGCCGCGATTATAATCGACGCCCACCCATATCGCCGCGCCCATGCTGTCGCCGGACGCGCGGATTTTGTTGAGGCTGTGCTGAAAGTTCCACGCCGAAAGGCGCATAGCCTTTTCGCCGTTCCCGCGCACCTGCCGCGTAGTGCTGTAATTCCCGCCGAAATCGAAATCGCCGTATTCGCGGGTGAAAAACAATTTATCAGGCATAAATTCCTTTGTAATATCGAAGCCGTCACAAATTGGGTGTGGAATATCGAAGCCGACGTATTGGGGATTTTTGCGACCCAGCGTATCGCCGGAGGTCAAACAGCCCGGATGTTCCGCCTTCGCCGTAAGGTGACACTCGCGAAAGAATTCATCCGTTGCGCCGCGCCAGTTCAGCCAGTTCGTCTCAGCGGTATCGCCGGTTTCGTTGAGGCTGACTTCCCAAAAGGCCACGCAGGGGTGATTTCTGTCTCGCCGAATCATATCCCGAATATTTTGCAGCGCCACTTCCTTAAATTGCCCCTCGTTGCAGAACTGCCAGCCGGGAACGGGTTCGACCACCAAAAGCCCCACCCGGTCACACGCGTCCAAAAACGCGGGGGACTGCGGATAATGCGCCAAACGCACGAAGTTAAATCCCGCTTCTTTCAGTTTCAGCGCGTCTCGGAATTGGGCGTTGTCCGATGCGGCGTTGCCTATGTACGGGAACTGTTGATGCCGGTTCGCGCCTTGAATCCAAATGGGTTCGCCGTTTAACACAAACCCCTTTTTGCGGTCAACCGCCGCGGCGCGAATTCCGATTGACACTTCCGTTTCATCGCAAACCGTGCCGCAGCTTTCTGCGACACTTCGCAATTTGTGCAGATAAGGCGCGTCGGGACTACAAAGATGCGGGTGTTATACCGTCAACCGCTCCTCAAAGGTATGCGCCTCGCCGGACGCGATACGAATCGCTCCGCACACATGCCGCGCAACCTCAACGCCGTCGGAATCCTCAATCACCGTGATGACGCGGACTTCCGCCGGCGCGTTCCTCTCGTTTAGGACGTGCGTCTTCACGCAAACCTCCGCGCTTTGCCTTGATAGGTTCTCGTATGTTACGAACACGCCGCCGCCCGCCTGTACGTTCGCGTATACCGGGTCGGTGATGTGGACGCGTCCGCAAGTGGCGATCCAAGCGTTGCGGTACAACCCGCCGAAATAGGAAAAATCAAGTTCGCCAAGAGGTTTCCCCGGCGGAACGTTCGGATTGTCGCGATTGTCGAGCCGCAGCGCGATAACGTTGCCGCTTTGCGAAAGGTCGTCCGTGACGTCGAGTGCAAAAGGCAGGTAACCGCCCAAATGCGTGAACTTTTTCACTCCGTTTACCCAAACCTCCGCGACCTGCATAGCGGCCTCGAATTCTATATAAACCTTTTCGGCGGAGGGCGGAGCGTCAAAGCGCTTGCGATACCAACAAATCCCCTGAAAGTGACTGACTACGTCTACTGTTTCAATTTTCGGAGTATGCGGCAGACACACCGCGTCCCACGCGGAATCGTCATACGCGGCGCTTCCCGCGTTGGTTGCGTCACCGCGCAAAAACCGCCAGCCATCATTCCATTTTTTCCTCGTTCTGTTTGTGCTTTGCATAAAGGGGAACCCTCCGTCTGCCCGCGGCAAACCGCAGGATTATGATACCTGTTCAGCATAGCACATATTCCATATAATTAAAATCGACAATTTATTCCGCATATGCAAAAATGGACAGCAAAACGCCGCAAACGCAAAACAAATGCACCATTTTTGCTTTGGCGCATTTCGGAGATATCCTAAAACTTATCGCGGCGGCGAAACAGATCTAATTTCTTTTTTCTGTTATGAATTTCTTAAATTGGGAGGTTCAAGGCGTGTCATGATGACGCGCCCCCTATGACAGTTTTTGGCGGACTTCCCCCTGCTCATTGAAAGATAGACTTTCCCCTTTGCGGCAAAGGGTATATAAATTCGAGGACTGCCCTCTGTTGTGTTCGCGCCGGCGGTATTCCCGGCGCAGGAATGACACGTCGTGTCTTTCGTCACGCGCGGAGGTTTCCGAAAGACGTTCCTTTCCCGGCTCGCGCCGTATTTTTTGCTTGTTCAACCGTTGATACGGATTCCGGTTAACATCGTTTCATCCGTCGCGCAGTACGGCGTCGGCGCGAATGATTCCGTTGATGTGCTTGACCTCGTCCACGCAGTCGATGTGCAAACGCCGCAGTTCGTCGCCGCCGATTTCGCACAGCGGCGCAATCATGCGAACAATTTTCGCGAGTTCTACCGCGTCCTTGAATTGCATCCGCGCGATTCTGTCCTCGCCGGACTTTATAATCCCCCGCATGGTTTGCGCGATGGCCTTGGCGATATAGTCCGTGTTGTCCCGCATCGCCAAGTAACCGGCATAGTGCAGGATTGCCCGCTCTATAAACTCGCTTCGGCTTTTGCAGTTGGCGGGCTTGACGTTGTTGTCCGCCGTCCGTACCGCTTCCGGCAAAATGGTGATGCCGATACGCGTTCGTTTTTCATTGTGATCCTCCATGAACTTCCCCCCTTTCCGTTGCCGCAGACCTTTCCGCATACGCCGCAACCGCGCTTGTCCTCTGCTTTTTTTGCCGAAACCGCCGCAGGGGTATCGGAAAAGGTATGTGCAGCCCTCAAAAGGTATGAGCCAGCCGTTTCCGCGCAAAAGCCTTTCGCGGCCGGCTCTGCCGTCCGCTGTGATTCGGGGGAATGCGCTGCGGCGCATACCCCCTTTAACCTGCAAACTTATTTTACTTTCCCCGCATCCGCTTTTGGTCGTTTTTCGCCCGCCGCGAATTTGCCCGAAAGAGGCGGTAATTCCCGCCGTTCGGTTATGGCATCCCCACCCGGTACAACTTCGCGCACAGGACGGCACAGCGCGTCACACGCTCGTGCTCTCCGCCGCGCCGCCTTTCGGTTTGTCCGTCCTTTGCGCCGCCGTCACGGGCTTCGGCTTGTTCTCAATATATTGGCGCACCGGAGCGGGAACGGTTTTATCATAGATTTTTTCGA
>JAIRSR010000020.1 GCA_031255355.1 Clostridiales bacterium | reverse complement strand
GAGTCGTTGGCGGCGGAGGCGTTCGGCGCGGCGAACGCGTTTTTTATCGTGAACGGCACGACGGCGGCGGTGCAGGCGATGATCCTCGCGGCGTGTAAAAAAGGCGATAAAATCATTATGCCGCGAAACGTGCATACCAGCGCGATCAACGCGCTGATTCTAAGCGGCGCGTCGCCGGTGTACGTCAACCCGGGCGTGGACAAAAGATTGGGAATCCCCCTTGGCATGGCGTTTGACGACGTGAAAGCGGCGGTAGAGCAAAACCCCGGCGCGAAAGCGATTTTTGTCAACAATCCCACCTATTACGGCGTATGCTCCGATTTGGAACGGATTACGGCGTTGGCGCGGCGGCATAATATGCTGGTGCTTGCGGACGAGGCGCACGGTACGCATTTTTACTTCGGCGACGGTCTGCCCCGTGCCGCGATGTCCTGCGGCGCGGATATGGCGGCGGTCAGTATGCACAAAACAGGCGGTTCGCTGACGCAAAGTTCCATACTGCTGACCGGGGAGCGGGTGCGCCCCGGCTATATCCGTCAGATTCTGAATTTGACGCGGACGACGAGCGGTTCCTACCTGTTGCTGTCCTCCCTTGACATCTCCCGGCGCAACCTCGCCTTGGAGGGCAAGAAAATCTTTGAAAAAGTCGTTTCGATCGCGAAGTACGCCCGTGAGGAAATCAACGCCATAGGCAGTTATTACGCCTACGGCGCGGAGTTGACGGACGACCGCGCGGTGTACGATTTTGACACGACAAAACTCTCGGTCTACACGCGGGACATCGGGCTGGCGGGTATCGAGGTCTATGATATTTTGCGGGACGAGTACGATATTCAAATCGAGTTCGGCGACATCGGCAACATTCTCGCGATTATTTCAGTGGGCGACACCACGCTCGGCATAGAGCGGCTGCTCTCCGCGCTGCACGAGATTAAACGCCTATATTCCCGCGATAAAACAGGAATGTTCGACCATGAGTACATCAGTCCGACGGTGGCGCTCACTCCGCAGGCAGCGTTTTACGCGGAAAAGAAGTCCATAGAAATAGAGCGTTCAGACGGTTACGTCTGCGGCGAATTTGTGATGTGCTACCCGCCGGGGATTCCGATTTTGTCACCCGGCGAACGGATTACGCCGGAAATTATCGCGTACATACGCTACGCCAAAGAAAAAGGCTGTTTCATGACCGGCACAGAGGATATTACCATGCGGTTTATTAAGGTTTTGATATGAGATTACGCCGCTTCCGGCGTTGTTTGGAAGCGGTACGGAAAGGAACGCGGCACAATGGAAATATGGTATACGGAAGAGCATACGCCCGATGTGCGGTTTTCGATACGGGTGGAAAAACAGTTGTATTCGGCGCAGAGCAAGTTCCAGCGGATAGACGTTTTTGAGTCGCGGGAGTTCGGCAGGTTTTTAACCTTGGACGGACTGATGATGGTGACGGAAAAAGACGAGTTTATCTATCATGATATGATCGTGCATGTGCCTATGGCAACCAACCCGGGGATCCGAAACGTATTGGTCATCGGCGCGGGGGACGGCGGGACGATACGCGAACTGACGCGCTATCCCTATGTGGAGCGCGTGGATATGGTGGAAATCGACGAAGAAGTGGTTAAGGCGTGCATGGAATATCTGCCGCAAACGGCGTGTTCCCTCGGCGATCCGCGTGTGCGGATTCGCTATGAGGACGGTCTGAAGTTTGTGCGCTCCCGCCATGGGGAGTACGACCTCATCATTGTGGATTCTACCGACCCGTTCGGTCCGGGCGAGGGGCTTTTCACCAAGGAATTTTACGGCTGTTGCTATAAGGCGTTGCGGGAGGACGGCATTTTGGTGAATCAGCACGAGAGCGCATACTACGCCGAATACGCCGACGCTATGGCGCGGGCGCATCGGTGCGTCAAGGAATTTTTCCCTGTTTGCAAGGTGTATCAAGCGCATATTCCGACCTATCCGTCGGGGTATTGGCTGTTCGGCTTCGCGTCGAAAAAGTACGACCCCGTGAAAGACGCGGACGCGGACGCGTGGCAGCGGCTCGGTATTCAAACAAAGTATTATAACAGTGCGCTCCACAAGGGTTGCTTCGCGATTCCCAACTACGTCAAGGAACGCCTGTAGCGCAAAAATACCGCCCGAAACCTTCCCGCGCATCAAGGGTTTTTCGGACGGTATTGCTATGATTATAGGTGGGTATTACTCCTCTATTGCCGCCTTTCGGCACATCGCGGCTCTTAGCGATTCCATAACAGTTTCGGAAAATTTCGGGGTGCGGTCATAGTAATACAGACCGTTGATTTCCTGCTCAATATCGTAAAGTTGCGTATAGCACAGCGCGAAAATCGAGGGATTATCCAACAACGCTCCGGTAAGGCCGCTGTAGCGTTCCACGAACTCCTCCACGCTTTTCGGCGCCTCGCCGTAGCCCCAGCCCGCGTCGCCGCGGTTGTTCCACTGAATCCCGCCGTATTCGCTGATAAAACGCGGCTGCCCGCCGTAGGTCTGCCTGTCGGGGAACTGATTGTACGGTTCTCCGCCGTTTTGCGGCGCTTCGTAATGCTTCGCGAACTCGGCCGCGTTTTGGCAATAATCGTGTATGTCAAATATATCCGTCATGACGTGGTATGCGCCGCTCGTGTCAATCACCGGGCGCGTCGGGTCCAACGCCTTTGTGATGAGGTAGATGTTTTTGATTACCTCGTCCGCTTGCTTGCGTCCGTTCAAGTCCCAT
>JAIRSR010000142.1 GCA_031255355.1 Clostridiales bacterium | reverse complement strand
CCCGTGCCGTTGTCAAAGATGCAATCCACGCGTATGTCCGTTTGCCCCGGGGTGAAAATGTTCTCTGCATAAGTCCAATCTATGGTGTTGGAACTTCCGCCTTTCACTATGGTATCCGTAAGGAAATACGAGGAGGTTCCAAGGCAATTTACCCGAATCACAGGCCCGGAGGGCGATATTTTTGACGGCGTGTAATTTTCACATTTGATATATGCCGAAATACGGTAATATTTATCGGGGTCCAGCCCCCTCACGGTTTGAGCGGCGGCGATCCTAACCTCTGGATTGTCGCCCGCAAGCCGCAAAGAACTCTTGCCCGTTCTTGCTTGCGCGGAATCGATTCCGATAGAATATCCCGACGTTCCCCAATTCGACAGAAAATCCCAACCCGAGGGACGCGGGCCGGTGAATCTGTCCGTAATGAAATAGACCTCCTCAAAGCCGGAGTTTGTCATATAGTTTTTCGATTGCGCTGCGGCGGGTGTAACGGACGCGGCGCAAATCTGAATCACAAGCACAAAACAGCACAGCGTTTTCAGCATTTTCAGCATTTTATCCCTCTCCCCCCTCTATCGTGTAAAACCATAAATGTAATGTATGATTTTCGCGGTCTCCGCGCGGGTGGCAAATTCCTCCGGCTTGAAATACACGCCATCCCCGCCGCTTAGAACGCCCGCGCGTTGGAG
Source organism: Clostridiales bacterium (assembly GCA_031255355.1). Lineage (GTDB taxonomy): Bacteria > Bacillota > Clostridia > Monoglobales > Firm-18 > JAIRSR01. The sequence continues at coordinate 1,962 of JAIRSR010000142.1, read as the reverse complement.
TGCGGAAATGCTCTCTTTTGCCTCTTGCGCAAGACCCTCCGTATCCGCAAAGTCGATCCGGCTTGCCGTGCGCGGCAGTGTCACTCCGTTTTTCGCAAGCCCCCGCGCCAGAATGACGGCAATGTCCTGCCTTTTGATGTAGAGTGACGCGCCAAATTCCGTATCGCTGACGCCCTTGACGATTCCCTGTTCAAACGCGGCGTTGACATACGGCGCGTACCACGCGTCCGCGCTCACATCGGAAAACGGAGGAGTTCCAACCGTGTTCGGAACGTCCGTTGAAAGAACGGCAAGCGCCAATTTGACAAATTCCGCTCTGGTAACATTACTTTCCGGTTCGAAACGCTCTTGCGTCACGCCGTGAAGTATTCCCTTGTTTTTCAGCGACGCGATATATTCCCACGCCCAATGCTCCCTCGCAACGTCCGCAAAAACCACAAGCGGCGTAGGCGGCGCAGGCGGTGAATCCGAGGGTTCGGACGGCGGCGCAACCGTCGGAGGGACGATGCCCCCGCTCCCGCGACTGCTTCCCGCGCTTCCTCCCGCGCCGCCGCCCTCGCGGGCGTTCACCGCAACCGTAAACTTGCGCGACGCGGTCATTCCGTCATGTGTGGTTGACGCTGTCAAAACTACGGTTGTATTTTTCGCGGGACGCGTGACGATGCCGTCATTTGTGACGACTGAAATTTCAGACGACGACCACGCTACCGCAAGCCCCGCCGCGCCAAGGCGCGGCAGCGCGAGATTTTGCGTGGTATCACTTGGAACGCGAAGATCATTGAGGTTATCGTTCACCCGCAGCGCGGCGTCATATCTGTAAAACACGCCGACGTCGGCAAGCCCTGTCGCGCCGGGTGTTTTGTCAACAATTTTATACCGCAAGTATCGAAAAGACATCGGCGGGAATGTGATCAAAGCGGTATTTCCGTCGCCAAGTGCCATCCCGGTATGCACCGTCGTCCAATTCGCGCCGTTCGCGGAACACGCGATTTCATACCGCTTCACGCGAGAGAACCGCTCGGTTAATTCCACGGTGTTCGCCGTGATTGAAACGCCGAAGTCTATTCTGTAATACGGCGACGCGTCATTTTCGTCAGAAACCCAAAGGGTACCGTCGGGCGCGGCAACGCTCGACGACGCGCTTGAACCCACCACGGCGTTGGGGTACTGTATGTTCGCGGCCGTTAGGTCATATGCGCTTGGATTCTCTAATATAAATGAAATTTGCTTCGTCCCCGCCGATGTGCCGTCCGCGTTTTTTACGCGCATAGTCAACGTAACAGGCTTTGATGTTTCGCTCATGTAATAACCGTTAAGGCACAGTCCCTCGGCAAGCGTAACGATTTCAACTTCCGATGCGCTCCACGCAAGTGCCGCGCCGTCGTATTCCCATACGGACGGAAGTGAAACAAAATACGCTTTGCCGTCACGGATTCCAATGTCTTCCGGGGTCAAGCCGTACAGCGTACATACGAAAGTTTTGGTTTGCGTCCACTCCCCTGCGGAAATCGCCGCCGGCAAAGTCGCCGAAGCGGAATCCACTTGCGCGGCGGGACGGTTCACAACCGCCTGTCCGCCGGAAATTGCAATCAACGCCGTGTTGTCACTGCTCCAGCGTATGGAGGAACCATTCGCGCCTTGCAACGGAAGCGGGAAATTCTCTTTCACATTTTCCGTCCGCTCCAACGAAAGACGTTCCGCATCTGCGGCAATCATTTCACGATACCGCTGACGAACCCCCACGCTGAGATTTTCCACTCTGAGGTGCGTGGGCGCGGCCGCAGAAACGGGGATATACCACCGCAACTCCGTGATTTTGTCGATTCCCGCAGAAAGCGCGGGGGAGGTATAGCACAAAGTACCGTTGATATAAATTTGAAACTCGGATTGTATCGTATTGATTACCAACGTAAGTTTATTTTTCACGTCCTTTTGCGTGGCGGCGGTAACGTCCGTATATGC
>JAIRSR010000124.1 GCA_031255355.1 Clostridiales bacterium | reverse complement strand
ACTCAAAGTTAAAATACCGCGCGTCGCCGCCGTGCGGACGGAGGAAAAATTCCATACAACTATCGGTGCAGACAGGGCTGTTGTCATTGACAAACCGCGACAACAGCGGCGTTTCGTTCGTTTCCATCGTCACGCGCAGTCCGTCCTCCTCGCGCAATATATTCACTTTCGTATCCGGGCGATACCCATTACCCGCGCCGTCCCACGGAAAGCAGTCTACAAGCGCGGTTTCGGGGTTCGTTCGTTTAATCACATATGTTTTCATACTCTCAAATACTCCCCTCCCGCAACGTCATACATCACGGCAACATCCTTTTCGTTGTGATTTTCGGCCAAGCCATGCATTGCGCGAACGCCTCGGCATACCCCGCCCCGCATTGCAAGCCGCGAAACCGCGCACAGGCGCGGACAAACTCCGCAAAGTCAATATGATCATGGTCGCGCATCCATTTCATTTGTGAAACGTGACACTCCAACATTTCAAGTTTGAGGGCAAGGGTATCGGTAATATCCACATATTCCGACGGCTGAAAGTTCACACCCGCGAGTGTATCCATATAAAACAGCGGCGTAACGCCCGCCGCTTCCCCCGTCCCGTAATGCGGGCAACTTGCCGCGAACGACGCGTCGAACACCAACTTGCTCACCGCAACGTGGTCGGGCATATAGTCGGTCGGGCTGTGCGTGATCATCACGTCGGGCTTAGCGTAGCGAATCACCTCAACCACCGCGCCGCGCTGCCTTTTGTCGCCGTCGTACACCATCAAATCGCCAATGTCGCAAGTCATAACCTCAATCCCCGCCAACGCTCCCGCGTTTTTCGCCTCTTGCAGCCGCGTTTCGCGCAATTCGGGCGGCAGAATCTCCGCGTGTCCCAAATCTCCGTTCGCAACGTGGCACACAATCACCTTATCGCCTTGTTTCGCGTATTTCGCCAGCGTCCCCGCGCACCCGACCTCAATATCGTCCGGGTGACATCCTATCGCAAGTACGTTCATAGTGTAACGACCTCCTGCTGACTGTAAAATTTTTCAATCCACCGTATAATTTCCCTTCCGTAGTCCCCGCTGAGCGGAGGTGAAACGCCGCTTTCGATTGCCCGAACAAAGCCGCTCACCATAAGATCAAACGGCGCGTTGTCCTCCTCCGGCGCGGCAAGGGTGTATTCGCCGCCGGCGCGACTGACCCACACGTCCGTACCGTCAAAGCGAATCGCACCGTCCGTGAACAAAAGGCATAGTTCGCTATGCCGCGCGGCGCGGTAGCCGCAATACGCCACCGATGCAGTCACGCCGCCCTCCAGCGTCAGCAGATACGACGCGTCGCCCTCGACGGCGATTCCCGCGATTCGCTGTGACATTCGCCCGCTTATGCCGACAATTTTACGCCCTGTAATCCACTGCAACTTGTCGAGCGAGTGTGCGCCGTAGTTCATCATAATGCCGCCGCCCGCGAGCGCCTTATCAAGAAACCACTTCGGTCGGCCGTCATGGAAATAATTTTCCGCGCGTATATCGGTAATCATAGCAAGATCGCCGAGCCCGCCCGAATCCGCGAGTTTTTGAATCAGACGGTTGTGCGCGGTATACCGTTGCAAATGCCCCACCATCATACAAACGCTGTTTCGCGCCGCCGCCCGCAGCATACGGTCACATTCCGCCGTGGTGTTCGCCATGGGCTTTTCGACTATGATATGCGCCCCGCTTTCCGCGAACCGTTCCGCAGCCTCGGCATGAAGCCCGTGCGGTAGGCAGATGACTGCTATGTCCAAGCCGCCCGCCGCCGCCATATCGCGGAAGTCGGTGTACGCGGCGGCTCCGAACCGCTTTGCCGTCAGCGCGGCGCGGTCGGGTTGAATGTCGCACACCGCTGTCACGGCGAACCCGCCAAGACGCGCAAACGCCGCGAAATATGACTCTGAAATGATTCCTGTCCCGACTACGCCAACCTTGTACATATTTTATATAACCCCGCTTACCAAAATGTATTCCAATCGGGCATCAACTGCCGCGTCAGTGCCTCAAGGTAAAAGTAATCGCCGTACACCGCGCTCCCCTCGATGCCGTTTCCCCTCGGAACATCGTGCGTGACACGCCCCAAAAGTCCGTCTCCCGCCGCGTGGTCGCCGCCGCAATGGATGATCGCGCGGGTCATACACGCCGCCGCGTTTTGGTATATTTTTTTCTGCGGCGCGTCCTCCGGCAGGTATTTGCACATTTCCAAAAGCCCGCACACCGCTATCGCCGCCGCGCTGCTGTCACGCGGTTCTGCGCTTCCCTCGGCAAACGTTAAATCCCAATACGGTAATCCGTCAGACGGCAGATGGTTCAGAAAATAGTAAACTAACTTCTTATGCAGACCAACGAGTTCCTCATTTTTTGTGTACGAATACGCAATCGGGAAGCCGCTGATCAGCCAAGCATGTCCGCGGCTCCAACAGGAATCGTCCGCATACCCCTGAAAGGTCAGGCCGCGCACAGGCATATGGGACGCGGGTTCAAACTGATAGTGGTGAAAGGACGAACCGTCCCCGCGAATCAAGTAGTTCATCGTGGTGTGATAGTGTATGATTGCCGCGTCGCCGTATTTGCCGTCGCCCGTTTCGCGCCAAGCCCACAAAAGCAGCGGAAGGTTCATCATACAATCGGTCATTGTCCTGCAACCGTTGTAATCGCCGCCGTCGC
>JAIRSR010000090.1 GCA_031255355.1 Clostridiales bacterium | reverse complement strand
TATGTGTATCAGGTGCGGGCGCGGGGCGCGGGCGGCTCTCTTTCGCCGTACAGCGGGGAAATTTCCGTGACGACCCTCGCGATCCAACCCGCGTCGGGTTTGACCGTCAGTGAGGTGACGGATCAGTCCGCGATTGTCACGTGGACGCCCTCGCCGCATGGGGCGTATTTGAGCGGCTATGTGATTTACCGAACGAAACTCGCGGCGGCTCCGTCGGGCAGAACCATGACCGAAGTGGGCAGAGTCTCCAACGCGGTTACGGACTATCACGATTTCGGAATGCGGGCGGATACGGAATATACGTATTCGGTTAAGGCGTATATCGGCACGGAATTTTCCGCAGAGTGCGCCGCCGAACCAATCACCACCCTTGCCGCGCCCGCCGTAAATTTGGGGTATACGGAAACAGTCGCCACGGCATACGCCGACAGTAACGCGGGGCCGATTACTCCTTATTCGGGCACGACACACGCGCAGGATTTCACGCGGAACCATACGGGCTTGAACGCGGTTCGGCTTGATTTCGGGATACTTTCCGGCACCAACTTAGGGGCGCAATTTTCCTGCGGCGGCAATTATAATATCAGTCAAAGCGTAGCGGACGGCACGGCGGCGTTGACGTTTTGGCAACTTGCCGTGGGCGGGAGTGCCGAGAGTGTTGAAATCGTTGACGCGGACAGCAGACGCGTCAGCATTCCGCTGCGGGGATATTCGCAGGGGGATTACGGAAAGTGGAAGTATATGGTGGTTCCATTAAGCGGTTCCGGGCCCGATTGGACAAAAATCAGAAACATCGTTTTCAAAAAGTGGGGCAATGCCGTGCCGTTTTCCATGTGGATTGACGATTTGAAAATCGTCAAATTCGGCGCACCGTCGGCGGCGGGGCTTTCGCTTTGCAGCGCGGACGGCGAAAATACAGGGGCGGCGACGGCGGAGGGCGGCTATACCGCGTCCTCGGCGACGCGGCACATTCGTATTCAGTACCCGATTACCATTTTTGACCAAACGACGCTGACGGACGATTTGTTTACCTTGGAACTTTTCGGTTCGGGCGGGAACGGTTCCGTGCCGTTTACCGGAACTTATGACGCGCTGACCAACAGATACACCTTGACGCTTGATGAACAAACCGCGCTGGCCGCAGGGAAGCGGTACACGCTTGCCATTGGCGCGGGCGCGAAACTCGTCACGGGCGCGGTTGACACGGCGGGCGCGGTTTTTGATATTTACTGCGCTGATTTTTACGCGTCAGGGGTTGCGTACTTAGACGGCGCCGATCAACCGCTGGACGTTACGGCGGCGGCGACGGTGGACTACCTCAAGGCGCGGGTGACCTTTGTCAACGACAGCGGCGGCGCGGAACACGCGCGGTTGGCGTTGGCGGTGTACGACGCGGCGAGCGGGGAACTTACGGCGGTGGAATACGCGGCGTTTGACGACGTTTCGGTCGGCGAGAGCGTGAAAGAAGTGATTTTAAGCGGGTACGGCGATTTTGACGTGCCGTCCGCGCATAAAATCAGGCTTTTTGTATGGGGCGGTACGGACGGTATGCAGCCGCTCACCCGCGCGGAGGAATTGTTTACTCCGATTCAAGATTGATAGAAATCATTAGAGCCTGTCTAAAATATCCTCCCGAGGGCATTGTAGGCAGGCTCTAAACGGAAAAAAGAGGTGTTTGGTATGTATAAAAACAAATTAGCGGCGGCGTTACTAACCTTTCTGTTCGCGGTATGCGAAGTGTTCGGCGCGGTTCCGTACGCACCGCCGATTGTCGCGGCGGCGGGTGAAATCACCGCCAACCCCGCTTGGGGCGGCTCGGCATGGGTCTATGACGCGCTGCGCGGGGTTGAGAGAAAGACGTTTTTCAGCGAAAAAAACAACTGTGAAATCTCATACACCATTAGCTTGCCGAAAGAATACAGAACCAACCGAACGAAGCGTTACCCGGTGATTTATGTATTTTCCGGCGCCGGCGGGGACGATACCGCCGCGAAAAACCCCGCCGCCGGGCTTTATGATTCCGGCGTGAGCGGATCTTTGCCGCCTATGATCATGATTGGCGTACACATCAACGGCGGCTACGGCTTTGACGAGGCGTACGGCAACCCGCCGAAGTATCCCGCGACCGCGTTTATCGAGGAGTTTATCCCCTACATCGACGCGAATTACCGTACCATTCCGCATGGCTTCGGCAGGTCGCTGGAGGGATTTTCAGCGGGGGGCATGGCAAGCGGGCGTTTTTTGACGGAATACCCGGACATGTTCGCGTCCATACACGCGAAAGCGGGCGCGTTCCGCGATTATCAAGGCATGAGAGAAAAAGGCGGCAAGGCGATCGACAATAACAATATCGAATACTTCAATCAATTTGATATTTTTGAATTGACTAAGAAAAACTATCAAAAGGTAATTGACAACGGCGTGAGTATTCTGCTGGACGTGGGGGAGGCGGACCAAACCTACAGTTGGCAGAACGTGCCGTGGATTAACCTTTTGGAGCAACTGCAAGTTCCCTTTACCCTCAATGTCAGACCGTATTGGACACACGGGAGTTCGTATTCAAGCACCGATTACAACGGTTGGCGGTATCACGCGGCGGCAATGAAGCACGACGCGGGCGGCGGGCAGTATGAGCATATTTATTCTATGCCGCCCTCCGCGCCGCCTGTGCCGACCCCGCCCGCGTCGTGGGACAACGCCCGCAACGCCGCGTTGGGCAAGGCGGTTACGGTAAGCGAGGGTACCGGGAACGCGTCCGCGATTACGGACGGCAATACCGCCGATACCGCGTGGACGAGTATCAGCACCCGGGAGAACAGGTGGGCGGAAATCGACTTGGGCAGCGAACAGACGCTTACCGCGTGGGAAGTGACCTCCGGGCTGAGAATTTCAAAGTTCAAATTGCAATATCAATCCGGCGGCGTGTGGACGGACATTGACGAAACTTATCATCAAGCGAATCCGTACTACCGCACTTCGGGATATTTTTGCCGGCCGATTAACGCGCGGTATGTGCGCCTTTTGATGTCCTCTAACGACGTGGAGCAAAACGGCAGTTACCCCGCGCATACCATATCGCTGAAAGAAATCAGACTGTTTACCGATACGCCGAAGCCGGAGGGCGTTCCCGACAGCCCGTACCCCCCGCGCCTTGCGGAGGGCAGGTACAACGTATTGCGCGGCGCGTCCATGACGCGGTACGGCGGCTTTGATCCTTGGGAAAAGTTCGATAACGCCGTGGACGGCACCTCAACCGCCCTCAACCGTTCCACGGCGGGGGATACCAAAAATTGTTGGGCGGAAGCCACAATGACGCGGGAAGTGAGCGCGAACGCGGCGCGGTTGTACACTTCGGACGCGGATTTCGACCCGAAAATCCTCTACCGTTCCGACGACAATCAGTACCGTGAAATCGAGACGACTTCATCCTACACAATGGTCAACGGCACGATGCGGCGTGATGATATTACCTTTAGCCAAACGGTGAAATCGAGCGGCTTCCGTTTTAGCGTCAACACGGGGAGCGGTTTTTCCGTCTATGAATTTATGGTGTTCGAGGCGGGGCAAACCGCCAATACGCCGCCTGTGATTTCGCAGGTGAATATTGCGGACGGCGAAGTGATTCCCTACGGCGGGAATAAAAGAA
>JAIRSR010000209.1 GCA_031255355.1 Clostridiales bacterium | reverse complement strand
GGAAATGAGCGGCGGCGGCGTGACGGTGTACCCGGAGGAGGGCGAAGCCTTTCAAGTCGATTGCGGCGGCGCGGACGCGTATTTCAGCGAAATGGACGACTTCATCAACTGCGTGTACGGCGGGCGGGAAAGTGCCGTCAACCCGCCCGAGAGCGCAATGCGGTCATTGGAACTCGTCTTGGCGGAACGAACGTCAGTGGAAACGGAACAAACCGTGCGGTTATGGAAAAGTTGTCGGATTGCAAACAAACAGTTGAAAAGCGGGGCAAAATGTATTATAATGTATTGTAATGGATGTATCTGAACAAAGGAGGTTCCGCGATGAACAAAGCGTTACCCGCCCGCAAACCGGAATGGCTTCGCGCCAAGTCAGGCTCCGACCCGGAGTGCCTGCGAACGGCGCGGCTTCTGCGCGCGCTGTCGCTCAACACGGTATGTGAGGAGGCGGGCTGCCCTAATCGCGGAGAGTGTTTTCGCAAACGCACCGCTACTTTTATGATTTTAGGCAGCAATTGTACGCGGAATTGCGCGTTTTGCACCGTCACCAAAGCGCCGCCGCACGCGGTAGACCCGCTGGAACCGAAGCGCGTCGCCGAGGCGGTCAAGGCACTGCGCCTCCGTCACGCGGTGATTACCTCCGTCACGCGTGACGATTTGCCGGACGGCGGGGCGCGGCACTTCGCGGAGGTGATTCACGCCGTAAGGACGGAAAACGCCGCCGCCGCGCCGGTGATCGAGGTTCTGATTCCCGACTTTCAAGGGGACGGCGACGCGCTTCGCACCGTTATTGCCGCCGCGCCGGACATCATCAATCACAATGTGGAAACGGTTCCGCGCCTGTACCCTGCGGTGCGTCCTATGGCGGTTTACGAACGCTCGTTGGAACTGCTTGCCCGCGTCAAGCGCGTCGCGCCGGAAATACACACCAAATCGGGCATTATGGCGGGGCTGGGCGAAACGCGCGATGAAGTGCTGCAAACGCTCCGCGATCTGCGCGGCGCGGATTGCGGTATGCTGACCATCGGGCAGTACCTCGCGCCGAGTAAGGCGCATTACCCTATCGCCGCGTACATCACGCCGCAAGAATTTGCGCGGTATCGGCGGGAAGCGGAGGAACTGGGCTTTTTGCACGTCGCAAGCGGGCCGTTGGTGCGGAGTTCGTATATGGCGGAGGACGCGTTTCAGACCCTTATAGAGCCTGTGTGAAATCTCCCGCGCGGCGTCATATTGGCGGAGTTCCCGCCATGCGGCGTTAAATTTTCTTATAATAAACAAATTATTGCTTCAAAAATTTGCCTTGTCTGATGAAAGATCCGCGCAACATGCCATCCGCGATGAGATTTTAGACAGGCTCTTAGAAAAGAGGGCGGCGCGAAATGATTTACCTTACGTATGACAGCGAAAATCCGTCTTTTTGGTTCGGGTTGGAGCGGGAAATACTCCAAAACGGGTTCCCCGGCAACGCCGACGGCGGCGTGTTTTTGTTTTGGCGCACCGCGCCGACGTTGATGCTTGGCAGGTACCAAAACGCCGCTTCGGAAATTCACAGGGAGTACGCACGGCAACACGGAATCCGCATCGTTCGCCGTCTGACCGGCGGCGGCACGATTTACACCGACCCGGGGAGTTGGCAGTTCAGTTTTATCCGTGAGGAACGCGAAAATCGGATTGACTTCCGTGAATTTATCCAACCCGTCGCCGACGGTTTGCGGCGTATGGGCCTTGCGGTGGAGATGAACGCGCGGAACGACCTGCTCACCGACGGCAGGAAGTTTTGCGGCAACGCACAGCACCACGGCGGCGGGCGCGTACTGCACCACGGCTCTATTCTGTTCGATACCGATATTGAGGAAATGACGCGGTGCTTGACGGTGGACAGCGAAAAAATCATTTCAAAGGGGATACGCTCCGTGCGTCAGCGCGTGGTTAATCTGAAAACGCGGTTTGGCGAGGCGATGGACGCGGAGGAGTTTCGCGACCGTTTGCTGCGGTTTTTATTGCCGCCCGGTACGGAACGCCGCGCGGTTGCCCCGGAGGAAGTTTTGCGCGTAGAGCAAAACCACGCGCCGCTGTTTGATAGTTGGGATTGGGTGTTCGGCGCGGCGCCGGATTTTCAAGTGACGAAGCGGAAGCGGCTTGCCGGCGGGACGCTGGAGGTGCATTTGAATTTGGCGCGGGGCGTAATCGCGGACTGCCGCGTCACGGGGGACTTCTTTTTCGCCGGAAATATCGGCGCGGTTACAGAGCGGCTAAAGGGTTGCCGCTATGACGAACACAGCGTTTACGCCGCGATTGCGGACGTGATGCGGGAACAGCCGTTTTATCAAATCAGCGCGGAAGAATTTGTATCCTGCGTTGTATGATGAGGGCGTGCTTGAAAAATCACATACGGTTATTTTCCACACACACCCTAATTGTGATGATAAAACAGACCTGTTCGGCGACCTAAGCGCGAGCGGAAAAGCGAGGATTTTTTCGTGCGGGCGTATGCACGGGTTCCGGTAATCATTTGTTTATCGCCGGGTTCCGCGCGTACGTTCACGCGGGAAAAATACCGCTTATGCCGCGTTTTAGGTTGCCGAACAGGTCTGAAAAATAGTTACGAGCAAGTCTGTAAGCCGAGTTCTGTATTAAATGATCATCTATCTAGGCGGTACATTTCTGCACCGCTCAAGCCACCTTTCGGGGTACATGCCGGGCCGGCGCCCCTGTCGGTGTTGCTGCGGATGGGGTTTACATGGCCGGTTAGTCGCCTAACCGCCGGTGAGCCTTTACCTCACCTTTCCACCTGTACTGCGTAAGCAGTAGTCTATTTCTGTTGCACTGTCCTTGGAGTCGCCTCCACCGGGAGTTACCCGGCACCCTTGCCCTATGCAGCTCGGACTTTCCTCGTCGGCTCTGCCGTAAGGCACAACCGCCGCGATCATCTGGCTTACTCGTAACACTATGTAATTGTTTATCCCGCATACGGCGGTGAAAACCCGCTGTAATAGGTGTGATTCCGTTTGGATTCCATGATTTCTATGCCGTCAAACGATTGCGTTAGGTAGTCCCGAAGCGGCTTGCAAACAACCGCTTCCGTTTCGTAATGCCCCGCCTCGATCAGACCTATGCCGAGTTCGCTTGCCAACTGCGCGTCATGGTACTTTCCCTCGCCCGTCACCAGCACGTCACAGCCGCTCTTCTGTGCGCCTGTGAGCATAAACGCGCCCGCGCCGCCGCATACGCCTACTTTGCGTACCGTTCCGCTTGGGTTGCCCGTGCGCTTGATGACGGCACTGCCGAGCGCGTCCCCTACAAAGCGGGAAAATTCCTCAAGTGCGCGGGGTGTGACATTCCCCATTCTCGCGCTGCCGTCAAAGCCGTCCGTGCGCAACGGCTGTATGTCGGTCAGCCCCAACGCCCGCGCCAACGCGTCGTTCACGCCGCCGTCCGCAGAATCCAAATTGGTATGCGCCGCGAACAGCGCGATGTTGCTTTGAATCAGCCGCAAAATCAGCCTGCCCTCCGGCGTTGCGTCGGTGATTCTGTTGATTGGGCTGTGCATGATCGGATGGTGTACGATGAGCAAATCCGCGCCGGTTTGCTCCGCTTCCGCCACCGCCGCGCCGTCCGCGTCAAGGGCGATGAGGACGCGCCGCACCGCCGCGCCGAACCCGCCTACCAAAAGCCCTACGTTGTCCCATTTTTCCGCAAGTGCCGCAGGCGCGAACGCCTCTAACTTATTTGCTATGTCCCCCGCCGTAACAGTCATGGTACACCTCCAACAAACGCGCCCGAAGCGCGGTAAATTCCGCGCGTTTTTCCGCGGTATCCGCGCCGCCGCGCATGGTTTCGATGGCGACGGTAAGTGCGTTGACGCGCCGGGTGATGTATTCGCCGAGCGGGGCGTAGCCCTCCCCCACCGTTTCCCGCGCGGTTTTCGCCGCCGTAATCAGCCGCTTGCCGATATAATCATAAATCGCGTCGTCGGGCGGTTCCGCTTGCTTCGCCGCGTGATTTTTTGCCGCCGTCATTACATTATACAACCTTTTGCCCTCTTTTGCAATGACTTCGCCGCGAATTGTGAAATTTTTTTCACGCAGATACCGACGCACCTCACACACCGCAGTCATGGGTTGCAAAACGAGCAGTTCCGCGCGGTTCGCGGCAGCCG
>JAIRSR010000173.1 GCA_031255355.1 Clostridiales bacterium | reverse complement strand
TACACGACAGTGTATAAAATCCTCAACACACAAGAATACTTTGGAAGATGTATCCGTGGGCATTGGTAGTGGAAAGTTTTCATTGGCATTTGGATGTAACATTTCGGGAGGACGCGAACCAAACTTTAGAAAAGCGGGCAGCGTTCAATCTAAACATAATGAGTAAAATCGCGTTATCCGCGCTGAAAATTGCTGATTTAGGAATGAATCCCATGAGCTTGAAAAAGAAACGCTATATCATTTCCCTTGACCCTCTGCGGTTTCTAAAAATGGTGTTGTCTGTTTGAGCTTAAAATTTTCGGTCGCTTGGCTTTGTTGGAAATAAATTTTCATGCATTTGGCGTATAAAATTATTGTTTTGTGGTTGCTTTATCTCTTAAAACATAGTATAATAGACTTTGCGTGTACAAATACATAAAAAAAGCCCGCCGCCGTAACGCGCGAGGGGCGGATTATCGGTCATTTGGGGGAGGGATTGCAATGAGGAAAATTTCAGTCGTATTGACGGCGGCATTGCTGCTAACGGCGTTTTCCGGCTACGCGGCGGGTGCGCCGCTCTCGTTGGAGGACGCGAAAGCGCTGGCGGTTTCAAACAGCGCGTTGCTCAAGGCGGCGGATCTTAAAATAGAGAGCGACAGAATCAACGCGCGTGAGGAGTTGGACAAGAAAAACAGGGCTAAAAACACGTCGCCCCCGCCCGGGTTGGGAATGGTGAGCGTGGTGGAATCGACGCTCCAACGCAGGGGGTATTACAGCGACACCGCCGCCGCCGCCCTCACCCTGGCGGAATTGGACAGGGAAAGAACGCGCAACACCATAGAATTTGCCGTGGTCAACGCGTATTACGGTCTGCAAAACGCGCGGGAGATGCTGAAAATCAAAAATGAATCATTGGGAATCGCGCGGGAAAACGAGAAATCCGTACGGTTAAGGCACGACCTTGGCATGGCTTCGGCGCGGGAAGTGCAGTCTGCGGGGTTCGCCGCAGAAGCGACGGCGTTGGAAGCGGATACCGCGAAACGCGCCGCAGATTACGCGCGGCTGTCACTGAACAACGTCCTCGGGATAGAGGACGGCGCGGAAACAGTGCTTGCGGACGCGCCCGCCGCGCTTGCGCCGCCCGAACCTATCGACGTTGCGGCACGCATAAAATCGGCGTTGGAAACGCGGTATGAGATTACCGCGCTGAAACTATCCCTCGCGCTTGCGGAAAAGGAAGCGGAGGGGTACGGCGCGTTTTACACCACCGGGACGTATTTTTATCAATTGAAAGCGTACAACGTCGCGCGGGCGGCGGCGGCGTTGGAACACGCGGAAAAGGCAATCGCGCTATCCGTCAAAAAGGCGTATTATGATTATTTGGATAGTTACAACGCCGCGTTGTCGGCTGACCTCGGTGCGCAAGCCGCCGCGTTAGCATACGGTTTGGCGCAAAGCAAGTTTGAAAACGGTGTGGGAACCGGCTTGGACGTGATTACGGCGCAGAACGCTCTTGACGGCGCGAAATTGCGGAGGGTACAGGCGCAAACGGCGTATACGCTTGCGTGGCTTGCCTTTGAGAGTTTGCTCGGCGTGGGGTTGGAGCCGCAAGCAGAGTAAATAAAATTTGTTTGTTTTTGTAAAAAAGGCTTTACTTTTTGGTAGATTTAACGTTATAATATATATTAGTTATTATATTTATTGTACCGAAATTTTTCAGTAAACGCCGCGATTTCAGCGGTTGTCGCCGGGGGAGGTGAGGTTTTGGAGTTTTTCTACCGCATGGCGCAGTTTTTGCGCATACAGGATTTTCTTGACATTATGATTGTCGCGTACGTCATATACAAGGGCATAGGCTTGCTGCGCGAAACACGCGCGATGCAGTTAATCAAAGGCATTGCGGTGCTTTTGGTGATTTTTCAACTGAGCATATGGCTCCAACTCAGCGTATTGAACTATCTTTTGATGAATACACTCCAGTTCGGCGTGATTGCTATGCTTGTGGTGTTTCAGCCGGAACTTCGCCGCGCCTTGGAAAAGGTCGGCAGGAGTAAATTCGGACAGGTGTTCAAAATCATCAACCCAAATTCGCCCGAGGCGATTACCAAGACGGTGGACGAGGTTTCGGAATGTGTCAGCACACTTTCCGAAAACAGAATCGGCGCGCTGATCGTCATTGAGCGCAAGACGAAAATCGGCGACATTGTACGCACCGGCGTTACAATCGATTCCGAGGTGTCCGCAGAACTTTTGGTGAATATCTTCGTCCCGAACACACCGTTGCACGACGGCGCCGTCGTACTGCGCGAAAACAGAATCATGGCGGCGGCGTGCTTCCTGCCGCTCACGCAAAATCAAGAGTTGACGCTGGAACTCGGCACGCGTCACCGCGCCGCGCTGGGCATGAGCGAAACCTCCGACGCGGTAGTTGTGGTGGTGTCCGAGGAAACAGGTAAAATCTCCGTTGCCCTCGAGGGCTCACTGACGCGCAATTTGACGGTGGAATCCCTTGTGAGGGCGTTGTTGAAAATACTGATGCCGGTTGCCGACAAAAAAACGCCTAAAAAACTTCTGCTGTGGAAGGGGGGAGAGGGTTG
>JAIRSR010000155.1 GCA_031255355.1 Clostridiales bacterium | reverse complement strand
GTTCAAATGATTGACTCTGCTGACATATTCCGACAGACTTCCCTCAAAATACAAATTTTTATAAATAAAATCGCCGATGTCCTCCGGCTGAATCCGAAAAGTCGCGCCGTTCCTCATCGACACCCGCCCCGCCAACAGAGTGCGCACGACAAACTCACTGCAAACATACGCCTTGTACACATTGTAGCCCTTGTGAAAGGGATAGCCGACAATGGCGAACAGGTTGTACAAATATTGCTCCTCATCGTCACGCACACTGTAAATATAATGCGCAATCCGCTCATACTGCGCGTCGCTGACCGAGATTTTATAAATTTTCACATGCACGTGATACTTCCCGCCCAAGGAAAGCCTGTCAAAATTTTCCTTGACAAGCCCCCCGACCAGCGGCGTATGCAGTTTATGCCGCGCGAAAGAGTACATCTCGTTCAGTCCCTCGTCCAGACTGATCGACGCGTGGTTCAGACGTTTGCCGCATACCGCCCGCAGCGTTTTCCCGAACAGGGTAGGCGTGGACGAAAGCACCACATAGACGTACCTCATCGCCTTTTTTGAAGTTCCGCGAAAACGTCGTCGGGCGTGACGCCGATTTCCTTTAACACAACCCAAAGGTGGAAAATCAAGTCGGCGGCCTCGTAGCGTACCTCCTCTTTTGCGCGGTTTTTCGCGCCGATAATCACCTCGGCGGCCTCCTCGCCTACTTTTTTGCACATTTTATCAATGCCCTTGTCAAACAGATAGTTGGTGTAACTCCCCTCTTTCGGGTGGAGCAGCCTGTCGCAAATCACGTCGTACACCTCGTACAAAATCGCGGGGTTCGGCGGCGTTTCGTTGACTTCCCCGCCGTCTACATCGCGGTAAAAGCAGGAAAAATGATTGGTGTGGCACGCCGCTTCCACTTGCTCGACCTTGAGCAACAGGCAATCGCCGTCACAATCCGCTAAAATTTCTTTGACAAATTGAAAATGCCCGCTCTCCTCCCCCTTTACCCATAGTTTTTCCCGGCTTCTGCTGTAATATGTAGCCTTTCCCGTTTCCCGCGTGAGTTTTAGGCTCTCCTCGTTCATGTACGCCTGCATCAGCACGGTGTTCGAGCGGTAATCCTGCACCACAACGGGGAGCAACCCCTTTTCGTCAAATTTGAGATTTAACATAACCTTAACCCCTTTCCCTTTCCTGCCAATCCGCGTGATTGCGCGGCGGTGTTACGCCCCCGGCCTTACCGGGATTCCGCGCCCGCGCAGATAGTTTTTCAAATCCGAAATTTCCAACTCTTGATAGTGGAACAGCGAAGCGGCAAGCACCGCGTCCGCGCCGCCCTCCGTAACAGCGTCGTAAAAATGCGGTTTTTCCCCCGCGCCGCCCGAAGCGATGACAGGCACGTTGACAATACTTGACACCGCCCGATTCAAAGCGTTGTCGTAGCCGCACCTCGCGCCGTCGCGGTCCATGCTGGTCAGCAAAATCTCACCCGCGCCGCGCTTGACGCAATCGTACACCCACTGTTCCGCGTCGATTCCGGTATCGATACGCCCGCCATTTTCGTAAATCGTCCAACCGCCGCCGTCCTTGCGGCGTTTCGCGTCTACCGCGAGCACCACGCACTGGCTGCCGAAAACGTCTGCCGCTTCCGCAATCAACTCCGGCCGCCGAATCGCCGCCGAGTTGACGGAAATTTTGTCCGCGCCCTCCCGCAACAACGCGCGGAAGTCGTCCACCGTCCGAATCCCGCCGCCCACCGTGAACGGTATAAAAACCTGCTCCGCTACGCGGCGCACCATATCGCGCACGATATTCCGCGCGTCACTCGACGCGGTGATGTCCAAAAACACAAGTTCGTCCGCGCCCGCCCTGTCATACCGCGCCGCGATTTCCACCGGGTCGCCCGCGTCGCGCAGATTGACGAAATTCACGCCCTTTACCACGCGTCCGTCCTTTACGTCCAAACAGGGGATTACCCGCTTTGCAAGCATAACAGTTCCTCCAAACTCACGTTCCCCGTGTACAACGCCCGCCCGACGATTACGCCGCTTACGCCCGTGGGAATCAGATGTTTCACGTCCGCCGCGCCGCCTACGCCGCCCGAAGCGATTACGTCCGCGCCGACGCTTGCCGCCATTTCCTCCATAGCGGCAAGGTTCGGGCCCGTCAGCATACCGTCCGTCGCTATATCGGTATAGATAATCGTCTGAACGCCGCATTGCTCCATTGTTTGCGCGAAGCGGACCGCCTCCAGTTCGCTGACCTCCTCCCAACCGCTCACCGCCGCCATGCCGTCTTTCGCGTCAATGCCTACCGCGATTTTGCCGCCGTGCTTTTTCACCGCGTCCGTGACGAATTGGCGGCTTTTCACCGCCGAAGTGCCGAGGATTACGCGGCTTACGCCCATACCGATCAGACGGTCTATATCGGCAAGCGTCCGAACCCCGCCGCCTAACTCTACGGGGATTTTGACGCTTCGCAGGATTTCCTCAATCGCGGCGGTGTTGACGGGCTTGCCCGCCCTCGCGCCGTCAAGGTCTACCAAGTGCAGCCACGCCGCGCCGCCGTTTTGCCACCGCAACGCCGTTTCCTTTGGCGAATCGCCGTAAACCGTGCTGTCGTCGTACCTGCCTTGGGTCAGACGGACGCATTTGCCGCCCAAAATGTCTATCGCAGGGTAAATTGTCATATGCCGCCTCCTAAATCCGCGCGAAATTTTCTAATATTTTCAACCCCACCGCGCCGCTTTTTTCGGGGTGAAATTGCGCGGCGAACAGGTTGCCCCGCTCCACCGCCACGTCAAGCGGCGCACCGTAATCCACCGTTGCGGAAACGATGGATTTCTCCCCCGCTTCCAAATAATACGAGTGGACGAAGTAAACATAACTGCCGTCCGCAACGCCGTCCAACAGTCTGCCGCCCTTGACGCGGAGGCTGTTCCAGCCGATTTGCGGGATTTTCAGCCCCGTGTCGGGGATTTTCACGATATTGCCCCGCAACAGCCCCAAACCCGCGCAGTCACTTTCCTCACTGTAATTGAACAGCAGTTGCAGACCAAGGCAAATCCCCAAAAGCGGCACGGAAACCTCCCGCAGCAGACGATCCAACCCCTTACGCTTTAACTTTTCCATAGCGTTGCCGAACGACCCCACGCCGGGGAGGATCAGTTTTTCCGCCGCCGCGATTGCGCCGCAGTCGTCCGTGACCCGCGCTTCATGCCCCAAAAAACGCAGTGCCTTTTCCACGCTTTTCAAATTCCCCGCGCCGTAATCAATGATGGTTATCATTTAATAGTATCTCCTTTGTCTTGCCGACAATATCCATAATTCGTCTTTTTTCCATTTTTAGACTGACGCGGTTCACCACCAACCGCGCGGAAAGCCCGCAGATTTCCTCCAACACCGCCAAGCCGTTTTCTTTTAGTGTTTTGCCGCTCTCCACAATATCGACGATGACCTCCGAAAGTCCGCACAGCGGCGCGAGTTCCACCGATCCGCTCAACTTGATTACCTCTATCGTCTGATTCTTTTTTGCCGAAAAATACTCCCGCGCGATATTAGGATATTTGGTAGCCACCTTGATAAAGCCCGAGGGAAGCGGCTGTTCCGCGTATCCGCAGACGCACATTTTACACGCGCCGAACTTCAAATCCAACACCTCGTAGAGGTTTTTCCCCTCCTCTAAAATGGTGTCCTTTCCCACAATGCCCATGTCCGCCGCGCCGTACTCCACATAGGTCGGCACATCGGACGCTTTGACCAGCATAAATTTTAATTTGTTTTTTTCGTCGGTAAAAATTAACTTTCGGGTTTTCTCGCGCATGGAAGCAACGTCCAGCCCGATGTTCCCGAATACCTCTATGGAAAAATCCGCAAGCCGCCCCTTTGCCAACGCTACCGTAAGATACCTCATACGCCGTCACCGCCCAACAAGCCGGACAGGGTCGTCTCCGTCGTTTCCCCGTCGCGCAAATTTACGATTTCAATCGTTTCCGCGTCCTTGACGCGCACAATGCCGCCGATTCCCCGCCGCGCGGCATATTCCTCCGCGCCGCCGCCGCCCAACCACATTTCTACACACAGACCGCTGCCGCGCAGCCCCTCCGCGATTTTGAACGCCGTCTCCCGCGCTTCCCCGAAGCAAACTAACGTATGTACGGCGGGGAGGTCAAACGCCTCCTCCTCCACGGCGTTCGCCTTGTGGCAGAGCGCGGAAATCACGCGTTCGATGCCGATTGCGACGCCCGTGGCGGGAAGTCCCTTGCCGTAATCCCCGATGAGGTTATCGTACCTGCCGCCGCCGCAAACGGGGAAGCCCACGCCGTAGGTAAAGCCCTTGACGATTACTCCGGTATAGTAATTCAGCCCCTGTACCATGCCCAAGTCAATGGAAACGTACTTCTCAAAACCGTAATCCGCCAAAATACGGTAAATTTCCATGAGGTTATCCAAAGCGCGTTTCGCGCGGCTTCCCAACGGCTTTGTTTTAATGCGCTCCACGACCTCGATCCCGCCGAACAGGTTCGGAAGTTCCAAAATCAGCGATTTCAGTTCCTTGTCAATTTGATAACCGTCCGCAAGTTCGCCCACCGCCACGAAACTCTTTTTGTCAATCAGCCGCCGCATTCGCTCCGTCATATCATCGTCCAGCCCGGTCTGCTCCATAATGCCCTTGAAAAACTCCGCTTGCCCGATGTCTATTTGAAATTCCTCCAACCCGCAGGAGAGCAGCGCGCGAATCGTGACGGCAATGACTTCCGCGTCCGCGTCGGGACTGCTTTGCCCGATCAGTTCGATGCCCGCCTGGGTAAACTCCTTTTGCACCGCCCCCGCCGACGCGCCGCCGTCGCCGTCACGAAAGGCACTGCCTGTGTAACTGAGCCGTTTGGGGAAAACCGCGTCCGCGTATTTCGTCGCGCAAAGGCGGGCGATCGGGGTGGTGAAATCCGGGCGCAGTACTAAGATTCTGCCGTTCCTGTCGAAAAACTTCATCATAGAACCTTGGTCGATGTCGCCGCTCTCGTCGGCGAAAACGTCATAGAACTCAAACGTCGGGGTCTGCACCTCAAAGTACCCGCTCGCGCGGTAGACCCGCGTGATTTTATCCTCTACGCCGCGTTTCCTCGCGCAAGCGTGTTCCAAAAGGTCAAACGCGCCCTCCGGCGTATGTGTTTTCCACTTTCGCATATTGCGATCCACCAGCCTTTCTCGCGCTTTAGCGTGATAAACTACTAAAGTATTTTAGCATATTCCGCCGCCCTTGTCAATAGCCACAGGGGGTGAAAACTGTATCCTAACGAAATTCTAATGAAGGCCTAATGAAGTTCTAACGAAACTCTAACGGAGTTTTCCTCCCGTGTGACGGAGCAGCCGCGCACGTGCCGCGCCGGAATGGGCGTGACAAATCGCGACGGCAAGCGCGTCCGCGGTATCGTCCGGCTTCGGCGTTTCACAAAGCCCCAAAATCGCCTTTACCATCTGCTGTACCTGTGTTTTCTCCGCGCGTCCGTAGCCTACAACGGCTTGCTTCACTTGCAGCGGCGTGTACTCGTACACAGGAACGCCCCGGTTCGCCGCCGAGAGCATCAGCACCCCCCGCGCCTGCCCCACCATAATCGCGGTTTTGACGTTGGTGTTAAAAAACAACTCCTCTACCGCTACTTCGTCGGGCTTGTACTTATCGACGATATACGACATATCATCGTACACCATTTTCAGACGCGCGGGCATCTCCGCGTCGGCGGGGGACAGCACCGCGCCGTACTCGACGGTAACGAACTTGTTCGCGTGAAAGTCGATTACGCCGAACCCTACCGTCGCGATGCCGGGGTCGATTCCCAAAATCCGCATCAGCGTTTCGCGGGGCAAACCGCGTCCGCGCCGTAGACCTCGATTTCAGTCAGCGCAGCCCACGACAGCGGCATAGCCGCCTGTTTGAAGTTCGTCAGGCGCAGCCACTCGATGCTTTTTTTCCCGCCGAGGGACACCGTTTGAGGCTCCCCTGTCTTTTGAAATTCGGCGGGAATCACCGTGCCGTCCGAAAGTTCGACGGTAAGCGAACGCCAATAGGTATCGTGGTCGCCGGCGTAATCGGCACGCAAATAGAACACGATTTTGTCCGCTTCCACCGTTCTGCCGAAGTCCAATTTGTAATCCAAATCCTCCCGCGCTCCGCCGCCCCATGACTGATACGGAAAACTGCCGTGACCGTCGGTTTTGGTATGTCCGTCGATCGCGTTGCGCTCCTCGAACACCGATTCGTCCCGCGTCACAAAATTCGCGGTCGCGTGGGGATAGCAAGCGGCGGGGCCCCGCTTGTCCGCAGAGTTTAACGCGATATTCCGGTAGGCGCGGATTTCCTCCTCCGCCGCGTACCGCACCTTGACGACGCGCCCCGCCCCCGCGAACGCGTTTTCGCCGTAAGCGGCGCGTTTCTCACCGAACGGAATGGTATATTTCAACGTTCCGGAGGGCAAATAAATCATGGATTCCGTCAACGCGCCGTCCAATTGCGTGACCAAATGCCCGCCCTCCGCTGTGACCGACAGAAAATCCCCCTCCGCGTACGCCCTTTCGCAGGTGTGCGCGATTCGCTCCCCCCGCGCCGACGCGACGACCGCGCCGTCCTTGTTTTTTATCTCTAAAGTTATCATGTTCCGCTTCCTTTCACCGATATGGATTTAGACTTGTCCATTTGCGCGTTCGCCCGGACATTACTATTTTATCATAATTGATTGCTTTTGAAAAGATATTATGATAAAATTATTTAAGGATAGATATTATTTTGAAAATCAGCACGTATTTTAGGAGTTGAACGGATTGGAAAAGGACAGGATTGTTACCTCCGCCGATATGAGTGAGGACCGCGATTTTGAACTATCGCTTCGGCCGCGCACCATGACGGAGTATGTCGGGCAGGAAAAGGTGAAAGAAAATCTCAAGATTACGATAGAAGCCGCGCGTCAAAGACGTGAGGCGATCGATCACATACTGCTTTACGGCCCGCCGGGGCTTGGCAAAACGACCCTCGCGGGAATCATCGCTAACGAAATGGGCGTGGACTTGCGCGTCACTAGCGGCCCCGCCATTGAAAAGCAAGGGGATTTGGCGGCGTTGCTCACCAACCTTTCACAGCACGACGTGCTGTTTATCGACGAAATACACCGCCTTAACCGCTCCGTCGAGGAGGTGCTGTACCCCGCTATGGAGGATTACGCCCTTGATATTATCGTCGGGCAAGGGCCGTCGGCGCGTTCCATACGGCTCGACCTCCCCGCCTTTACCCTCATCGGCGCAACGACGCGGGCGGGGCAACTTTCCTCCCCGCTGCGTGACCGCTTTGGAATCCTTGCCCGGTTAGAGTTGTATTCCCCTGAGGAACTCGCGCAAATCGTCGGGCGTTCGGCAAGTCTGCTGAACGTAGAAATTGACGACGCGGGCAAGCGGGAAATCGCCTCACGTGCGCGGGGAACGCCGCGAATCGCCAACCGCTTACTAAGGCGCGTCCGCGATTACGCGCAAATTAAAGGGGACGGCAAAATCACAAAACAGGCGGCGGACCACGCGCTCACCATGTTAGAAGTGGACAATATCGGTCTGGATAAAATCGATCAAAGGGTTATGCTTGCCATTATTGATAGTTTCGGCGGCGGCCCGGTGGGATTGGATACCCTTGCCGCCATGACGGGCGAGGACGCTGTTACCATCGAGGACGTTTACGAACCGTACCTCTTGCAACTCGGGTTTTTGAACCGCACGCCGCGCGGCAGAACCGCCACCAAAGCCGCGTATGATTATTTTGGTGTACCGCGCATCATATAACAGACCCGTCCTATTCCCGCGCCACCGCCGCCGCGCCGTACAGCCGCACCGCCACGCGTTGCAGTATACGTTTGCGGTTGCGCCGCACGGTGGACACGTCACAGCAGACGCGCTCCGCGATGTCCTCATCTTTCACGCCCTCCAGATACCGCATTCGGATAACGGCAAAATAGCAATCGTCGCGCACCGCGTCCAGCGCGTCGTCCAGACGCGACAATTCCCGCGCGGTTTCCGCGATTTGCCGCCGTATGCCGTCCGTTTCCGTTGCCGCTTCGGGCGGGTCGGACGCGCCCCGGTCACTTGCGGTCAGGTCGGAAATATCATGGCTCAATTTCGCTTTTAAGTCATTGTACGCGAACAGCCTGCGCTCCGTTTGTTGGCGGTAGATTGCAAAATTCTCACTCAACGTCCTCTTCCTCCGTTTCAAAAATATCCCATGCCGCGCATTTTTCCAAAACCTCGCCGAACAAGTCAAGAAGCAGGCACAAATCGCCGAACAGGAAGCGCGTTACTAACGCTTCATTCGCCTCTAAACTATCCGTTAGGCAGTCCTCGTGCACCACACAACGCCCGCCCGCGTAAACCCGCGCGAGGTCGTACACCGTATCGCCGCCGTAAATTTCCCCGCGGCAATGTGCGCAATACGCCAAAGGAAACTCGTTTTGTTTGTCTGTATGTATCATTTTCACCTCCGAAATGATGCGGCGTACCGAAAGCACACCCCAACGGTTTGTAAACGATTTGTAAACCCCGCTATGTTTACAAAACGTTAACATTATGATAAAAATATATCCTCGAATTTCACGCTGAACACCTCGACCAGCACCGCGATTTCATTCGCGTCAAACCTGCCTAAGCCGTTTTCCTTACGGTTATAGGTTGCGGTGGAGATGCCCATCATTCCCGCAATGTCCTCTTGTGTTATCATTTTTTCGGCGCGAAGCCCTTTCAACTTCGCGATTGGTTTTGATTCTCTCTTTGTCGCTTTCATCTTGCTACCTCCTAAATTTTTATTGATGTTACCTCTATTATAGTTAACACATCGTAAACTGTCAATCACAAATTTTGCAATATTTTTACAAATAATGCAAAATTTTTACAAATAATTAAAAAATGTTGCGTTATTGTGAACTTGATGATATAATTTTTGTATCGGTATTTTACATTTTTTTCATAGCGGTTGCGTTTGCTATTACGGTACGGGGAGGTAGGAACAATGATTAGGGAAGAGATGCAAAAATTCGACTTCGGGGCAAGGCTAAAGAGGATGCGGCGGGAACAGTCGCTGACGCAAGACGAACTTGCCGCGCGGCTGGAAGCGTGGGGGTGCGGCACCGCAAGCAAATACACCATTTCTCAATACGAAAACAACAGGCGGTTCCCCGGGGTCAAGCCGCTATCCGTAATCGCCGCGTTTTTCGGCGTTTCGGTAGACGATTTGTTAGGCGGTACGGGCGGCGGGGAGGAGTTGGAAGTTCTGTCGCTGTACCGCGCGTTGGACGAGCGCGGGAAACTTATGGTACAGGCGTATGCCCGCGCACTCCGCGACGTAAACGCCGCGCCCGCACAGGAGTAGCCGCGAAGCAATACGGTTGCAATACGGTTGACATACGGATTTTCAGTTGGTATAATGAAAGTGTGTTTGCAAAACCACGGACAAACCGAACCAATCCATTCAGGAGGACAAATGAACGGCTTAATTGATAAATTATACCACGAAAACACACTTTCGGGCGGCGAATTTGCCGCGCTCATCAAAAACAGGAAGCAAGCCGATGCAGGGGCGTTGTTCGCCAAGGCGCGGGAAGTCAGCAAGCGGCGGTTCGGCAATGGGCTATATATTCGCGGGTTGATTGAGTTCAGCAATTATTGCGGGAACGACTGCCATTACTGCGGCATTCGGCGGGGCAACCGTCACTGCGAACGGTACCGCCTTAGCGCGGACGATATTCTACAGTGCTGCGCGAACGGCTACGCTTTGGGATTTCGGACGTTTGTGCTGCAAAGCGGCGAGGACGGCGCGTACAGTGACGGCGATCTTGCCGATATTGTGGTGCGGATCCGCAAGGCGTACCCCGATTGCGCGATTACGCTGTCTATCGGCGAAAAGTCCTACGAGGCGTACCAACGGTTCTTTGAGAGCGGCGCGGACAGATACCTCTTGCGGCACGAAACGGCGAACGCCGAACATTACGCGAAACTCCACCCGGCGGGAATGTCCCTCGCCAACAGAAAACAATGCCTGTACCACCTAAAGCAACTCGGCTATCAAGTGGGTACGGGGTTTATGGTCGGTTCGCCGTACCAGACGGCGGAAACGCTTGCGGAGGATTTGACGTTTATCAAGGAGTTAGACCCGCAAATGGTTGGAATCGGGCCGTTCCTCCCGCATAAGGATACGCGGTTCGCGGAGGAAAAAGCCGGAAGCCTTGAATTGACGCTGTTTTTAATCGGCGTACTGCGGCTGATGCTGCCAAACGCGCTGATTCCCGCGACCACCGCCGTGGGTACGGTAGACGCGCGGGGCAGAGAACAGGCGGTGTTGGCGGGGGCAAACGTGCTGATGCCGAACCTGTCGCCTGTCGCGGTCAGAAAAAAATATCTGCTGTACGATAATAAAATCTGCACAGGGGAGGAAGCCGCCGAATGCCGGGATTGCTTGCGGCGCAGAATGGAAAGTATCGGGTACCGCCTAACCGTGGGCAGAGGGGATTATAGCGGGGAATAACAACATACCCTATAAATAGTACATATAGTCCCCGTTGTTTCTGCCCTGTTCCGCTTTGTCGGCGACGTCGCGCAGTGTGATTCCGGTCAGCGCGTCTTTTACCGCGCCGTCCAACGCGCCGAACACACATTCCCGCATGGCGTTTTCTATGCACTCGTCACTTTCGCGAACCGTTTCGTTCGTTTGCTCCACCAAAGCAAGTTCGACGGCGGACAAAACGTCGTAGGCGGTAATTTCCTCCGCGCGCCGCGCCAACTGATAGCCGCCTTGCGCCCCCTTGGTGGAAACGACCACACCGCCGCGCTTTAACAGAGCAAACACCTGCTCTAAATAAATTTTTGAAATATTCAACTTTTCGGATAGACTGATCACCGTGACATATACGTCACGGTCGGGATGCTCCGCCATGCTGACCACGGCGGCAAGACCGTACCGCGCCTTCGCGGATATTCTCATAGGTTACTCCACCTTTCCGTTACACGTTCATTATACACCGAACGCCATACAAAGTCAACGCGCCTATGAAACATACACGGAAACTTTGGAAAATTTTCAAAAACGCTTGACAAAACCCACCGCATGGCGTATAATGTAATCATACAAAACATATATTGAAAATATGCTTTGCAAAACAGGTTGCCGCAAAATGAAAGGAGCGTAAAAAAATGTCAAAAGTATACGCAACACTCACGGATTTAATCGGAAACACGCCGTTGTTACGGTTGAGCGCGTACGAGAAGCGCAATCAACTGCACGCGGAAATCATAGCGAAGTTAGAGTATTTCAACCCGGCGGGAAGCGTCAAGGACAGGATCGCAAAG
>JAIRSR010000146.1 GCA_031255355.1 Clostridiales bacterium | reverse complement strand
GCGTTGACGGCGGCGGTACGGTGAACCAGCGGGAGCGCAACGGCGAATGGGTGCTTTTGGGAACGTGGCGTTTCGCGCGGGGCGAGGCGGGGTATGTAAAAATCAGCGCGGCAAACGCGGGCTATACCATTGCCGACGCGGTACGGTTTGAGTTGGCGGGCGCGGACCCGTCAGAGGGACTGACCGCGCCGCCGCGCTACCGTGATCTCATTGGCGCCGCATATGAAACCGCCGCAGAGTTCCTTGGCGCGACGGACTTTTTCCGCGTTGGCGGGGAGGACTTTGACGGCGGCGCGGCGTTCACGAAATCAGATTTATACGCCGTGTTCGGCAAACTGTTCGGTTGGCACGGCGTGGACAGGCAAACGTTGCGGGAGGCGGGATTTTCCGCAATTTTGGATTTATCCGACGGCGAAACGCTCACGGGCGGTCAACTGACGGCGCTTTTAGCGGTCGCGGCGGGATATACCCCTCACGCGGTCGCGGCGGGCGGGTACCCGGACGGCTATCAAGCGGCGGCAATACAGGCGGGGATTTTGAAAAACGCCGCGCCGCGCTTTTCCGCGCAAGTCAGCCGTGGTGAAGCGGCAATCCTGCTGTACAACGCGCTGCACGCTAAACTGATGAAGCAAACCGTGTTCGGCGAGCGGTCGGAATTTTCCGTATCCACAGGCGTTACACTGCTCTCTGAATACGCGCGTATTTATAAAATCACGGGACGGATTACCGAAACGGGCTATACCGGGCTGTATTCCGAAAAACCCGCCGTCAGCGGCAACAGGGTTGTAATCAACGGCGATTCCTACTTCGCGGGGCTTTCCGGCGCGTTCGGTCTGCTGGGCAGAACCGCCGAGGTGTACTACAGAGAGGACGCGGAGGAGCGCGTCATTCTGTTTGCGCGTCCCCGCGCCGCGTCAAAGACGCGAACGCTTTTAAGCGGGGAAATCGCCGAAGCGTCGTTCACCAACGGCGGGATTGCGCTCTCCTGCTACGACGGCGGGCGCGTGGCGGCGGCGATAGACGTTTCCGCTTCCGTCAGCCTGATTTACAACGGCAGGTATCTGCGCAATTTCACGCCCGAACATCTAAAGCCGAAAAACGGCGGGTTGTTCCTCATTGACGACGACGGCGACGGCGTGTATGAAACGGTGTGTTCCATGAACTTCACCACCATTGTCGCGGGGGAGGTTTACGCTTCGGGCGTGGTGCGGGATCAATTTATCGAGGGCAGGCAACTGCTTGCGGAAGTCGCGGATTCCGGCGTGAACTATCTGGCGGTGAAAAACGGAAAATCCATACGGCTTGCGGACTTGCGGGAACATGACGTG
Organism: Clostridiales bacterium; assembly: GCA_031255355.1. Taxonomy (GTDB): domain Bacteria; phylum Bacillota; class Clostridia; order Monoglobales; family Firm-18; genus JAIRSR01. Next base: position 7,920 of record JAIRSR010000146.1, on the reverse strand, counting down.
CTATCGGTCGCGGAATCCGCCGATCAAAAACTGTTTTACATTTTGGTATCGGATAAAACCCTGTTCGGCATGATGAATCTTTCCGATACGGATTTTGACGGCAGGCGGGAAATCGTCATAGACGAAATACGGTTCGGCGTTACGCCCGACCGCGATTTGGACGTTGCGCTCAGTTATGAGGGTACGTTTTACCTTGACGTTTTCGGCAGAGTCGCCGCCGTGAGCAAGGGCTTTGCCGCGCGGGTCGGCTATGTGCGTGACGTAGGCTACAAGCGCGGCGTTTCGGGCGGCGCGGAGTTCAAACTTCTGACGCAAGACGGCGCGTGGCTGCGCGTAGACGGCGCGAGGAAAATCCGCTTTAACGGCGGGGACGGTGTGCCGCCAACGCAAGTCGCGGACCGCTTCCGCGCGTGGTTCGCCGCCGAGACGGACGCGGCGGGCAACAGGCGGCTCTCGCCGAACCGCGTGGTTTTGTATACGCTCAACGGCGACGACGAGTTAGCCGCCGTATGGAGCGCGGGGGAGGCGAACGAGCGGTTGACGCAATCCGGCGGCGAACGAACCGCGCTCTTTTGGAAAGCGGCGACGCAATCGTTGCAATCCGAAGTAAAAACGGTAGCGGCGGCGGAAAATAAAATCTACACGGACGGCGCGACGGTCGTGATTAAAGCGCCCGAAACCAACATAGACGAGGATAAGGAATACACTGCGGAAAGTACCGCGTATTTCCAAGAAAGTACTTCCGTAAGTTACACGGCGGTCACGTTCAATGAGGACGCGTACAAAACCGCGCAAATTATTTTGGTGTACAAGGATGAGTACGCGGGGGTCACGGTGAACGACAGCAGTGAATTGTTCCTTGTTACAGGGGCGGCGGCCGGGCTCAACGCGGACGGTGAACAGATCCGCGTGCTCAAAGGCTGGTTCGGCGGCAAGGAAACGCGCGTACCGTTGGCAATCACCGTAACGGAGGCACTCTTCCCCAATCCGTCCCCCGGCGACATCGTGCGGTTTAACCGCAACAAAGAGGGCGAAATTTCCGGCGTCGCGCATAGCGGCGACAACGGAACACTGTTATACAGCGACCGTGAAGATCCCGCGCGGCATAAGATATTTTTCAGTTCCAGAAGCAACTATCTGAACACCGTGTTCGGTACGGCGCGGGGCGTAAAGGGCGGGAAACTGCGCGTGGAAACGCTCGACGACAATCAAGACGCGTTGACGGAAACGGTGTGGGATGTTTCCGTGCCGGGCGTGAAATTTTATGTGTACGAAAAAGACCACGCGCGGGCGGGTACGGCGGGGGACATCGCCGTCGGCGATTTGGTGTTCGCGCAAATCAGCAACTTTAGATGCTTGGCGGTAGTAATATACAAATAACAAGTAGGTGATTCATGTGGAACAGTTGAAATTCAGCGTTGCCGTAATCGGCGGCGGTATGGCGGGACTATGCACCGCGCTTGCGGCGGCGCGTCACGGCGCGGATACGGTAATTGTGCAAAACAGGCCGATGTTCGGCGGCGTAGCGTCCAGCGAGTGCAAAATGCACGTTTGCGGCGCGGATAACCACAGCAACCGCCCAAACGCGCGTGAAACGGGCATTATCGAGGAACTGCTGTTGGAAAATAAGCGGCGCAACCCCGGGCATAACTACTATGTTTGGGACATGATTTTGTGGGAAAAGGCGTACACGCAAAAAAACTTAACCGTTTTGCTCAACACGCACTTCACCGACGTAAAGACGGAGCAAAAGCGGATCGTCAGCATTATAGCGCACCAACTGACCAGTGAGCGCGTGTTTGAGATTGCCGCCGATATTTTTGTTGACGCGACGGGGGACGGTACACTTTCCGCAAAGGCGGGCGCGGAGTGTATGACGGGGCAGGAAGCGCGGTCTGTCTACGGCGAACGCCACGCGCCGGAGGCGGGCAACAACTCCGTCATGGGTTCTACCATACTGTTTCAAGCGGAGGACGCGGGGGAAGCGCGGGAGTTTGTCAAGCCGTCGTTCGCCCATGAATTTTCGCATGAGGATTTGGCGCACCGCGACCATTCGCGCTGTAAAAGCGGCTATTGGTGGGTGGAGCAAAGCGGCGACATGAATGACATCATCGGCAACGCCGAGGGGACGCGCGACGAACTGTTAAAAACCGCGTGGGGCGTGTGGAATCACTTGAAAAACGAGGAACATCACAAAGCGGAACACGCGAACATGCAACTGACGTGGATGGGTATGCTGCCCGGCAAGCGGGATTCGCGCCGCGTCAAGGGCGATTATGTCTTGACCGGGGAGGATTGCTTCACCCATACGGTATTCCCCGATACCATCGGCTACGGCGGGTGGCCTATGGATATGCACGCGGAGGGCGGCTTCCACAACCGGGAACTTCCTCCGACCAATTTTATTTATTTGCCTGACGTGTATGAAGTTCCGTACCGCTGTATTTACGCGAAAGATTTTGATAATTTAATGCTGGCGGGGCGGATTGTTTCCGCTTCGCATTTGGCGTTCGGAAGCCTGCGGGTGATGTGTACGCTGTCGGTGCTGGGGCAGGCTTGCGGCGTTGCGGCGGCGTACGCTTTGCGGCACGGTTTAACGCCGCGCGGGGTGTTGGAACATATCGGGACGCTTCAGCAAATCCTGCTCAAAGAGGATGCGTATTTGCCGAACGTGAAAAACAGCGACCCGTTAGACCTCGCGCGGACGGCGGCGATTTCCGCTTCCCCCTCCCTGGCGGCGGCGGACAACGTCATCAACGGCGTTACCCGGGAAGTCGGCGGGGAGGGGAACGCGTGGATTTCCAACCCGCTAAGCGAAACGGCGGCGCACCTCAAACTTGAATTTTCGGAAACGCGGGTGCGTCAGTTGCGCGTCACGTTCGATTCCAACCTCAGCCGCCCCATTACGCCGAGTATTTTTTATTACGTCCTGGAAGCGCAGACGGAGGGTATGCCGCATGAGTTGGTAAAGGATTACAACGTGATTTTCAGCCGCCGGGGGAAGCCGGTAAAAACCTATGAAACGCGCGGGAATTATCAGCGTTTGAACGTGATAGATACCGATACGGTATGCGACGCGGTGACGATTAAGCCGCTCTCGACACACGGCGCGCCCTGCGCGAAAATATTTGAAATACGAATCTATTAAAAGAGGATAATCATATGGAATATCATCAAATTTACGAAACTGTGGTAACAAAAATCCGCAACAACGCACGGCGGATCGGCGCGGACATCCGGGAATTTCCCGCAAGCGCGGACGGCAAGTATTTCAACCGCGACGGCGTACCATTGCGCAATTTGTATGTGTGGACTCCCTCATTTTTCACGGGCATGGCGGGAATCGCGCTCCGCACGCACGGCGGTACAGACCTGTTGCAATGGCTGTACAGCCTGTACGCGGCGTATGACGAAAAAATCAGAGTATACGGCATGGATACCATGCACGATACCGGGTTTTTGTACAGCCTGTACGCGGTAGACCTGTACAAATTGACGGGCGACCCGAACGCGCGGGAATTGGGCTTACGCGCCGCGGACACGCTGGCGAAACGGTTTATCCCGAACGGCGGCTATATCCGCGCGTGGGAGCGTATGGACGATACCGTCCCCGACGGCGTACCAAAGGAACGCGCCGCGCAAACCCGCCGTTTGGCGATTATTGATTGCATGATGAATCTGCCGTTGTTGTTTTGGGCGCATGAGCAGACGGGGCATACCTTTTACCGCGACGTTGCGGCGGCACACGCCGACGTCACGCTAAAACGGTTTATACGGCGGGACGCTTCCGTCTGCCACGCGGCGGGATTCCACCCGGAAACGGGCGCGTATGAGGGGGAGGAAAATTACTGCGGCTTCGGCGTGGGCAGTCATTGGGCGCGGGGGACGGCGTGGGCAATCTACGGCTTAATCCTCGCGTACCGTTACACCGGGTACGAGCGGTATTTTGAAGCGTTCGAGCGGGTTGCGGACGCGTTTATCGACCTATGCGGCGCGGACGGCATACCCGCTTGGGATTTCCGCTTGCCGCCCGGCAAGCCCGCGCTGCGCTGCGGCGGCGGGCAGGAGGGCTTTTTGTGGGACGAAACGGACGGCGCGAACGTCAAATATAATAAGGATACTTCGGCGGCGGCGATTGCGGCGTGCGCGTTCTTAGAGGCGGAAGCACTGCGCCGAAGCGCGAAACGCGCCGCCGCCGCGAAATTGATTGCCGCGTCATTGGCGGGGGAGTATTTTGACGGCGATGCGGAAAAGGACGGTATTTTGAAATGCCAAAACGGAAATATGTCATATTGCGCGTTCGGTGATTATTATTTTACGGAATTATTAGCGCGAATACTGTACAATATCGATCCCGCGTGGTAAAATATCCGCAAAGGGTTATACAACCCGCAAAGGAGGAGGAAAAAAATGTTTCCTAACGGTCTTTCAAAAGCATTTACGCTCAGTTACGACGACGGCACGGCGCAAGACGCGCGTTTTACGGAAATCATCAACAAGTACGGCTTAAAATGCACCTTTAACCTCAATTCGGGCACCATGCGCAACCCCGAATACCGCGAACGGAACGGCGCGGAGGTGACGCGGCTGTCTTTCGCGCAAGCAAAAGAGATTTACGCGGGTCATGAAATCGCCGCGCATACCGTGACGCACCCGCGTTTGGAAACGCTTGCGCCCGACGCAATCGGGCGTGAGGTCGCGGACGACAGAACGTCGCTTGGCGAGGTGTTCGGCGCGGAAGTCATCGGCATGGCGTATCCGTTCGGCACCTACAACGAAGCGACGCTTGACGAACTGAAAAAACAGCGCGTCTGCTACAGCAGGACGACCAAGTCCACCCACGGCTTTGATTTGCCGGAGGACTTTTTGCTCTGGCACCCGACTTGTCACCACAAGGACGAGGACTTATTCACCCTCGCAAATGCGTTTTTGCGGCTCAAAACCGACAAACCCGCCGTTTTTTACCTTTGGGGACATTCTTTCGAGTTTGATACGGAAAATAATCCGCTCAACTGTTGGCGGCGTTTTGAGGATTTTTGCCGTATTATCAGCGGATTTGATGATGTTTGGTACGCGACGAATGGTGATATTTTTCGTGCGTCGCGCGGCGTATGAGGCTAAATTCGCGCGATCACGCGCATAGCGGCACAAGCGGCTTTATCAGCCTTTTGTGTCTGCGGAAAGGAATGGTTATAACATGAAACTGCTGTGCTGTGTTTTGTGCGTAACGGCAATGCTATGCACCGCCATGCCGCCGGCGCGGGGCGCGGAGGGCGGCGCGGTGTTCATCGACAACACGGACGCGGCGTTTTCCCGCTTCGGCAACTGGATAGAAACGCGGTGGAACGACGGTTATTTCGGCGTGAATTACTGTGCGGACCCGGACCCCGCCGCCAACGCGGAAAGTTGGGCGCGGTGGGATTGCGCCGTCACAGCGGGCATGTATGAGGTCTATCTGCGCTGGGCGGAGCCATACGGCAACGCGCCGACCGACGCGCCCGTGACGGTGCGGACGCAAAACGGCGAGGAAGCCGCGACGGTGAATCAAACGGAGGGCGGCGGCGAGTGGCGACCGCTCGGTACCTACGCGCTGGACGGCGGTTCTTATGTGAAACTCTCTGCGGCAAGCGCGGGCTACACAATAGCGGACGCGGTGAAACTTGTACCGGCAGAACCGCCTGCGGACGCGCCGATTCCCGCCGGCATGATCACACAGCAAAGCGTCAACCGCGCGGTTGGCGGCAACGTGCGCGGCTTTGGTATGCTGGCGCGGTACGACGGCGGCGCGTTGCGGCACGTTTATTTCAGACGCACCTCGACGGCGGCGGCAAACGAGCCGTTCACGCCGATTGCCCACGCGCGGGTATTTGACCCGGACGGAACGCTGGTCGCGTACAGCGAATTTACCGAACAAAAAACGCGCACCGAAACGCGGGTATTGCAAATCCCGAACCCGCGAGCAGGGGTGTACCGCGTATCGTTCAGCGGCGGGCGCACCGGGGACCTTTTGGAAATCGGCATACCGCCGACGGAAATTTGGGGGGTACGCGGGGAGCCAATGCTCGGCGTTACGCCGAATTTGCCGGAAACGCTGTATTTGTACGCGGCGGAAACTACCCGCCCCCGCCCGGGCGACGAACATGGCAACACCTTGCCAAGCGGGTTTATCGCGGTGGAAGCCGTCGGCGCGGCGCAAGCGGAATTGTTTGACCCGAACGGCGCAACGCTCGGCAGTCCGTCCGCGCCGCAGGGCGGCGGGCGCAAACTGCTCACGGTAGACGCGCCCGTGACGGACGGTATTTACAAATTAAACGTTGGCGGCGCGGGGTTCCTCACGATCGACGGCGTACCGGGGCTTTTGTGTCCCACGGAACAGGCGGCGCGGGCGTTGCGGGGCGGGACGGCGGCGCGGGACGGCTTTGTGTTCGCGGGGGCGTTGCAGGCGCGGCTGTACACGGCAATGCGGCAATTGGCGGCGGGTGATTTGGCGGTGAACCTGACCTTTCCAACCGTGAACGATATTTCATGGGATACGATCACCGACCCGCGCCGCGAAGCGTTGTTTTACGGCAGAAACGGAATTTTATCCGGGCTGGACGCGATCCTCTCCGCGCAAATTACCGACGCGGAACACCCGCGCTTCGGGCAGGTGGTGACGGCGGGGGGCGACAGGGCAGTCAACGCGCTTGCGGCGGCGGTCACGCAACCGGGCGCGTTGAACCCCGCCTACGGTAACGCGGCTTTGGCGCGGCGGGCGATTCTCAATTCCATGAGTGAGTTGCTGTGGATTTCGGGCGAGGATTTACCGCGCACCTCTGATTTGCGCTTTACCACCTACCCGGTGACAGGCATTATCTTTAGTTATCATACGCTGATTGCCGAAACCTACGCCTTGCTGTGTCAGTCCTCCGTGCTGAGCGCGGAACAAAAAGAGGTCTGGAAGCAGGCGGTTTTGGCGGTCGGCGACAAGTTGGCGGATTTGAAAGGCTATCAATCCAATCAATGGTCGTTTATGATGTTAGGGCATTTGCGCGTTTACGCCGCGACGGGCGAGGCGCGGTTTTTGGGGTATTTTGAGCGGCAATCGCGGGCGTACCTTACCGCGCCGTATACCGCAAATTCCAAGTACGGACAGCACCCAGCGGGGTACTTTTTGGAGGAAGCGGGGCCGGACGGAAACTATGACAGTCTGAATATGTATCACACAGTCGCGGCGTATCACATCTACAAAAACCTCCCTGCCGCAGACGATTCACTGATTGCCGTATTGCAAGCGGCGATTCAGAAAAACTTTGATTTTAAGAAACTTTTTTGGATTCCGCAGCCCGACGGCACACTATTTTCCCCAACGGCGATGAATTGCCGCGCGGACGCGCCGTTATCGAGCGCGAACTACCCCGGGGATACGCTGGCGCGGGGCGAATTTCCCTTGGCGTACCGAAAGTTTATGTTCCACAGCCAAGCGGCGCACGGCAACCTCAACACCGCCGTCATCAACAATGACGCGTGGGCGGCGGACGCGCTGAAATACTTTTTGCCGTACAAGGGCGCGTATGATACTTCCGCCTCGCAAAAGGGCGTATGGTTAAACGCGCTGTTGCTCGCGTATGACAGCGATGACGGCGGCGTGACGGCGGGGGAATTGGTGACGGAGCGCGCGGGGGGCGTGTGGGAGTTGCCCGGCGTGACCGCCGTAAAAACGAGCGGCGGGCTTTACGCCTTGGTGATGTATGACGTAGCGGGCGCGACGGCGGTTCCCGCAGGGAAATTCGGCGGCGGCGCGACGCTGTTTTGGAGCGAGGGGACAGGCAGCGTCATTTCGTCCATGAAAAGCAAGAACGCGGGCGACATTACGCACACATGCGTGACGGCGGTTAAAGCGGACGGCGGCACGTATGTCAGCGGCGGCGAACACCCGAA
>JAIRSR010000102.1 GCA_031255355.1 Clostridiales bacterium | reverse complement strand
CAACAAGGCGATGCTGTATGATTTTCAACTTTACGCCCAAAACCGCTTTATCGAACACGCGGCATTTCTGGACAGCACTTTTGATAAATACGGCGGTGACTTGAACGTCAATTCCTACTTCAAGATCGAGGAAATGAACGTCCATTGGAACAGCACCGATTACGAGAACCGAAGCCGCGTGAATCTGGAGGGGCTTGCCCGCGTCACCGATATTGTCGGTTGCGACGGCGGCGCGACCCCGTTCCCGAACGACGCGAAGTATAATATGCTGTGGGAACAAATCGGGTTTTTCTATGATTTGTATAGGTCGGCGGAGCCAAATAAGCCGATATACGACGCGGAGTGGCACTCCGCAGACGGGCCGTACACCACGCCCGATGTTCCCGAGGGGCATATGCGGCAGGCGCTTCGCCTCGCGGCGTACCACGGCATGGGCGGGACGACGATTTGGACGTATACCAGACCGCTGTATCAGCATTGGGAGTTCAAGGATATTATGGCGTTCGCCCAGCCCTTTGTTATCAACGATTTTTACACCGAGGCGGCGGCGATAGAAAACGAACTTCCGAGGATACTGCCCTTTCCGCGTTCCGAACGGGATATTTATATTTACTACTCACCCGCTTCCCACGCGCGGGACGTCGGCGCGTATGCCGAATCTATCCGCGGGATTTTCGAGGGCTTGTACTTCAAGGACGTACAGATCGGCTTCGCCACGGAAGATATGCTTGCCGACCCGGAATTTTTGGCAAGCGGCAAGGTGAAGCGTCTGGTGATTCCCGAAGCGCGGTATACCACGAAAAAAGCCTTTGAGGGAATCAAGACACTGGCGAAAAGCGGCGTACCGATTGCCGTGTTCGGCGACGCGCTTCAAGCAGACGATTACGGAGAGGACATCGCCGAACGGCTGGCGGGGAACGTCAAACGGCTTCCCGCCGCGAACTATGACAAAATAGGCGATGATGTTATAAAATTTTTCGGCATGGAACGGAAGTACACCTTAAAAGAGGAAAGCGGACGGCACCCGGATTACATCGAGGCAAGGTTCGCGGAGGAGGACGGCGAAACGCTGGGCTACGCGATCAACTTGGGCAAGCAGACCAAAAAGTTTAAGATTACGGGCGTGAGCGGCGCTCCCGCGAGAATCGCGGAGTATAAGCGGGGGCAACTCCTCGCGCCGGTGCGGGAAATCGAACTTGCCCCGAGGGAATGTATCAATTTTAATATTGTAAAATAAAATATGAGGAGGAATATTGTCATGTGTAAAAACAGGGGAAAAGCAATTTGTGTTAGCGCGGTAATTTTGATTTTGGCTTTGGTTTTGCCGCTTGGCGCGGTAAGTGCCTACGAGGTGACCTCTACCGCGATTGACGGCGGCTTGGGGCGGTTTTCGCCGAGGGTTGCGGATAGTTTTAAGATACAGGGGGACAACAACAGTATTTCCTACTGCACCGAGACGATTGACGACGGCGGCGCACCCGCAGATCACTCCGGCAATACCGTTTTGCGCTGGGATACAGGCGGCGCGGCGGGGTATTTGGACTACAAGGGCGCGAACGGTGAGGACGGCTACGCGGAGGATTTTACTTTGCAGTTTGACGCGCGGGGCAACGGCGGTTTGCAGGTGTACTTTCGGGATAAATACCAGATTTCCTTTACCGTTTCTGACCAAAGCATACGTATTAAGTATCTGACGGATATTTTCCGCACCATTAACAACGACGGCGGTGAAAAGGGAACCATTCTGACCGGCGCGGCAAAGACGGGCGCGGGGCAGTCTGTGGTGACAGACCCAAGCGGAATCGACTTTGAAAACGCGTGGATGTATACTTTCCGTCTTACGGTGGACGATAGTCTGATACAAATCGAGTGTTTGAAAAAGGACAGCGCACCCATACACGTGGTTAGCATAGACGTTACGGATCCGGCGATGCTGAGCGACCTGCGCAAACCCGGCAAGTTGTACTTTGAAACCGGCGCGGTGTATTGTCTGGATAACATTTCGCTCACCGTCCCCGACGTGTTCCGCGCGGCGAACGGCACGGTAATTGCCGCGCCGGTAAAGGGCGATACACTCACCGTTCCCATCGATGTGCGGTATGTCGAGGGCGCGGAGGCTTCCAAAACCGTGTGGATAGGCGCGGCGATGTACGACAGTACGCAGGATTATCTGCTTGATTTTCAGCCGCTCGGCACCGTGACCTTGGGAATCGGCGATAGGTTTACTGATGCTACTCTGCGCTTTACCCCCACTGTGGATAACGCGAAAATCAAGTTGTTCATTTGGGACGGTTTAGACGGCATAGAACCGCTTGCGCCGTGCGCGGAATCAGCGGAGTAGTATAGGCTCGAAGACAGGTTCAAAGAAAGGTGATGGAGATGTTATTCAAAAAAATTATGGTATTTTGCCTTTCGCTTTTTGTATCGGCGGGTATGGTAGGTATGCCGGCAGCGGCGGCGCCTGCGGCGAACGCCGTGTTCACGCCCGGCGACGCGAATATCGGATACGCGGGGCGATGGGACCGGTCGGATGCGTCGCGGTACGTCAGCCATTGGGCAAGGGCGTATTTTAAGGCGCGTTTTACGGGGACGACGGTGAAGTTGAAGTTGGGCGGCCCCGTGAATTTAGGGGTAAGCATCGACGGTGCGCCCGAAACAATTTACGAGTATAACGATTGGTACGACGTGCCGAAAGAGGACGGCGGCGGTACCGGGGTGTACGACCTTACACCCGCCGCGCCGCTTGCGCCGGGGGAGCATACCCTTATCGTCAGCACGTTGGACGGCTATGATAAGATGTACTTTAAGGGGCTTGTTTTGGACGGGGACGCCGCCCTCTTGCCCGCAGTGATGTCAGAGGACTCCATTGAGTTTATCGGCGATTCCATTACCAATGAATACAGAAGTTACGCGTGGAAAGTATCGCGTGAGTTGGGCGCGGAAAATACGACCGACGCGTTCGCCGGCGTACCGCTGTGCAATGAGTCATGGGGGTACGGCGTTGATATGGGCGATTTGTATTTCAAACTTGACCGCGATGGGACTACCGATTGGACGTTTCCCCCCGCGCGGGAGCCGGACGTGATCGTGATTAACCTCGGCACCAATGACCGCGACACAGCGGCGGAAACGGTGCTTGCCGATTACATCACTTTTTTGCGTAACGTCAGACTGCGCAACCCGAA
>JAIRSR010000083.1 GCA_031255355.1 Clostridiales bacterium | reverse complement strand
TCCTTGCACATACCGCCGCTCCTTTCCCGCGCCGGAGATTTTAGACAGGCTCTAAAGAAAAAAATAGTCCTGCGCAAGACAGAACTATCCATTCGTTATAAACGCCCGAAACAATTACTCCGCGAAATTAGAGGAAATCAACTCCACAAGAGCGGTAACCGCTTGTTCCTCGTCGGGACCCTCGGCAAGAATAATGATATTGACCCCACGGGTAATCCCTAACGACAGCACCCCGAGCAGACTTTTCGCGTTTACCCTGCGTTCGTCCTTTTCCACCCAAATCCCGGATTTAAATTCGTTTGCTTTCTGAATAAAAAACGTCGCCGGTCTGGCGTGAAGCCCCACCTGATTACAAACAAGTACCTCTTTTGAAAACATAGTTCTCTCTCCCTCAACTTTCGACTTAGGATAACCAAACACACAACATTTTATAACGACACGAAGCACATCGTAAAGTCTTATTATAATATAGAATACTAAATTTTTGCCGTAAAGTCAACATATATTTGAAATATATTTGAAATTTGACGCAAACTTTTTATAAAACGCCGCCGGCGCGGGTGACAGCGGCGCGTTACGCGCCGAGCAGGAACGCCATAGTCATATCGTCAAAATCCGGCAAACGCTCGTGCCCGAAATCGGGGTAAATCACGACGTTTTTCGGGGATACGATACGGTTGTACGCCGCGAACTGCGTCGAGGGCGGGCATATGGTATCCATCAGCCCGGTAGCCATTAACACCTCCGCTTTGATTCTTTTCGCGATATTTTTTATGTCAACATAGCCAAGTTTGGTGAATATTTCCTCCTCCCTTTCGTGGCGCGGGTCGAAATTGCGGAAAAACTTTTTCAATTCCTCATAGGCGTTGACCGCCAAGTCCATTTGCCATACTCTGCGGTAATCGGACAAAAACGGATACATGGGCGCGGCCTTGCGGATTCTCGGCTCCAACGCGGCGCAAGCAATCGTCAAGCCGCCGCCTTGCGAACCGCCCTTGGCGAATACTCTTTTTTCGTCCACTTCGGGGAAGTCCATGACGATTTTCGCAAGTTGCGCCGTGTCCAAAAAGATATGACGGAACAGCAAGTCGTGCGGGTCGTCGCTCCCCAAGCCGCGAATGATGTGACCGCGTAAGGTGGTTCCCTTAACGCCGCCTACGTCCTCCGAACCGCCCGCTTGTCCTCGGCAATCCATCGCGGCGATGCAACAGCCCTGCCCCGCGTAAGTAAGCAGGTGCGCCCAATCCCCCGCACTGCCCGAATAGCCGTGGAACTCCAAAACTGCGGGAACCGGGTTCGCGATTGCCTTAGGACGCACAAATTTCGCGTGAATCCTCGCGCCCTTTACCCCGGTGAAGTACAAATCAAAACATTCCGCGGCGGGCACCTTGAACTTCGCGGGGACGAGGGAAACGTCCGGCGCGAGGTTGTTCATTTCAAGCAGCGCCATATCCCAATATTCGTCTATATCGCTCGGACACGGATTGATTCCTCTGTATTCCTTTAATTTTTCCAACGGCATATCAACCAACGGCATGACACACAACTCCTTTATGTATTAAAATATTTTCTTACGGCAAGCGCTTATCACCGCAGATTACAGATATTGAAAAATCAAGCGTTTTCTTTCCAGCATTTCGTCCAACCGTTCGATGTACGCCTTTGGCTCCTTGACGTTAAAGGCACGGCGTATTTTGCCTGTTTCCGCGTGGATTACCTTCGTCACACCGCCGCCGCCGAGGGAAATCACGGTGGATAACTCCTCCATCATCAGCACGTTGTACAGACTTTCCCGCCCCGCCTTTGCGTATCCGACGTTTTCCAGGTTGCCGAGCGTGTTTTTCTGCCGGTAAAGGTAATACGGCTTCTTCCCGCGCTTCGGCAAAAACGCGGAAGCGGCTTCCGTCATCGCGCGTACACCGCCGCCGTCCGTCAGCGCGAACTCCCCCAACACCTCACGCAGGCGGGAACCGCGCTTCACGCTTAGGGTATGCACCGTTACGCTTTCGGGGGACAGCGTTTCTACCTCTTGCAGTGTGCGGAGGAAGTCCAATTCGGTTTCGTAGGGCAACCCCGCGATTATGTCCATGTTGATGTTGTCAAACCCCTTTTGCCGCGCCAAAGCGACAGCGTCCCGCACGTCTTGCGCGGTATGCCGCCGCCCGACGGCGCGAAGCGTCGCGTCGTTCATGGATTGCGGATTGACGCTGATTCTTGTCACACCGCCGTCCTTTAACGCGTCTAACTTGCCGCCGTCGATGGTATCGGGGCGGCCGGCCTCCACGGTAAACTCGGATAAATTCTCTAAACCAAAAGTTATTTTACACTGTTTTATCAGCGTTGTCAAGTCTTTTTCTGAAAGAACCGTAGGTGTTCCCCCGCCGATATACAGCGCGGCGACGTTCAAATTCCTGTGTTTGAGCAGTTCGCCAACGCCGCGTATTTCCTTGCGCAACGCGCTTAAAAACGGCGCGATCAAACGCGCCGACGTGCCGGATTCGGCGGTGACGAAAGAGCAGTAAAGGCAGCGCGTGACGCAAAACGGTATGCCGATATACAGGCAAATATCTTGCGGCGTTATGTGTTTGACCAAATCACGCTCCCGAATGGCAATCTCAACGGCAAGCGCCGCCTTTTCCCCGCTGACGCGAAACTCCGCCGCAAGGCGTTCCGCAGCGGTTTGCGGACTGATGCCCCGCGCCAGCATAGTACGGACGTTTTTCACGGGGCGAACGCCCGTCATACTTCCCCAAGGCGAAGTTTTCATAGGCGGATAAACGGATTGTGCCGTTGTTCCGCGCCAATGTCCGTCCGCCGCCCGTGCCCGGGACAGACCGCCGTATCGCCGGGCAAAAGATACAGTTTGCGGACGGATTGCGCCAACAAATCATAGTCCCCCGTAGGCAAATCCGTCCTGCCGACCGATCGGTGAAAAAGCGTGTCACCCGAAAATAATATGCCGTCCGTTTTGTAGCAAACGCTGTCGGCGGTATGCCCCGGCGTTTTGATGACCTCCACCGCGTACTTGCCGACGGAAAAGACTTCGCCGTCGGGCGGCGGTGCGCCGAACCGCTTGGTTACCGCGTCCAACGCCCCTATATGGTCGAAATGCGTGTGTGTAAGGGCAATATACTTTACAGTGTATTTTCCCTCGGTTACGGCGGCAATAATCCGCTCCGGCTCGCCGCCCGGGTCGATAATCATAATTTCCCCCGCCGCCGCGTCGCCGAACAAATAGCAGTTCGTCATATAGTTCCCTACCGTGATTGTTTCAAGAATCATATGTGTCCCCTCCGTAAGCGTAATCCGTTAATGGTTCCTCATTTTAGACAGGCTCTTAAAGCCTTGTGCGAATGACGGAGGAAACACCCGGGATGTTCCAAAACCGTTTGATTACTTTATCCAACTGCGCTTTATTTTTGATTTCAATCGTAACATTGATAATTGCCAAATTATCTTTCTGA
>JAIRSR010000076.1 GCA_031255355.1 Clostridiales bacterium | reverse complement strand
AATTGGCTATATACGTATCGCGGTTGCCGTCCCCTGTTTTGATGTCCTCGTGTACCGGGACGCTCTCAATCGCGGCGACCGTCAGCCCCGCCGCCTCTACCTCCGCTTTCAGCGCGAGGATTTTTTCAAGCGGCCACGCCTGCCCGACGGGAATGTCATAAATCGCGGTTACAATGCCGGTGACGTTGGGAATCTGCCGTATTTTGCCGAGGGTGACAGGGTCGCCGCCGCCGTACCAGCGAAATGTCATTTGCATTTTTTTCACCTCTTGTTTTGTAATTTATACTTGAAATTATTACAGATTCTTGCTATGATATATATTAGCATGGTTAGTTATAAATGAAAATGCAACATATAAAGAATTTTTATAAAAAATAAAGATAAAAAAACAAAGATCGGGGGAACGCGTTATGCTTAAAATCACAAACTATGTGCAGCGAATCGCCACCGCTGAATGGGCAATCCCGGAATATGTAATCGACTTCCACGACCTAACCTTTATTTACAAGGGGGAGGCGGTGTATACCGTCAACGGCAAGCCGCATAAAGTTTCGGCGGGAACGTTGCTTTACATTCCTCCGGGCAGTACGCGCAGCGCGTACACTTTCGCGGAAAATCCCATGCACTCCTTCGCGCTCAATCTGGTGACGGACGACGCGTCACTGCTGCGGTTCCCCACCCTCAAACACGCGGGAATCGATGAACAGTTGGTGGATTTGTATCTGAAATTCGACAAGGCGTGGCTGTTGCGCGATAAATACTTCAAACTAAAGACAAAGTCATACCTAACGCTGATTTTGTGCAGGATTAACGAACTACAGGCATTAAACGCCAAAACAGACCGCCGCATAGAGCGGGCGAAAGAGTACGTCCTCGCGAACTATCAAAAGCCCGTCAGCCTAAAGCAGGCGGCGGAGCGGGAGGGTTTGAACGGCGTTTACTTCGGCGCGTTGTTCAAGAAAAACACCGGGCAAAGTTTTAACCGCTATGTCAACGCGATCCGCATCAACAAGGCAAAGGATTTGCTTGCCGACGGCAACAGCGTAGCGGATACCTCGCTGATGTGCGGCTTTGACAATATTTTTTATTTTTCCGGCGTTTTCAAGAAAATCATGGGCAAAAGCCCGATTCATTTTAAGAAGTGACTCCCCCGCCGAACCGCCGCGCGGCGGGGGTTACGCGGTAATCATCGTACCAATGCCCGTGTCGGTGAAAATTTCCAAAAGCAAGCAGTGCGGAATACGTCCGTCTATGATGTGAACGCGCTTCACTCCCGCGTCTATCGCCTCGATACAACTCAACGTTTTCGGTATCATGCCGCCGTTGATTTCGCCGTTGTCGATCATTTTGAATATTTCCTTTTGAGAAATTTCATAAATAATATCTTTGCTGTCCCCATTGCGCTTGACGCCCTCTACGTCAGTAAGCAGCATGAGTTTTTCCGCTTTCAAAGCCGCCGCGATCGCGCCCGCCACCGTGTCGGCGTTGATGTTGTAACTTTCCCCGTCCGCCCCTATGCCAATCGGCGCGACAACGGGAATGTATTGATCGTTCGCAAGCATTTGCAGCGCATGGGCGTTAATGCCTGTGATTTTCCCCACAAAGCCGATGTCGGCGGGCTTGCCGTCAACGCGCGGCATATATTTTTCGCACTGAATCAGCCTGCCGTCTATGCCGCATAGCCCAATGGCGTTGCCGCCCTTGACGTTGAGCGACGATACAATCGCCTTGTTTGTCTTGCCTTCAAGCACCATTTGCGCGACGCTCATGGTGCGGCTGTCCGTCACGCGAAGCCCGTTGACAAACTCACTTTTGACGTTGTAAACGCCGAGCGCCTCCGTGATGTCGGGGCCGCCGCCGTGCACTACGATGGGGTTGACCCCGACGTACTTCAAAAGCGTGATGTCCTCCATGACCTTTTCTCTCAGAGATTCGCTGATCATGGCGTTGCCGCCGTATTTGATTACGACGGTTTTTCCCGAAAGTTTCTGTATGTACGGCAACGCTTCGATTAAAATGTTTGCCTTGTTGATATATTTTTGCACTACAATCCCCTCCTAACTACAATTGTTCCCAAACTTATATCAGACCCGTGACAGACCTGTCCGCCCGGACCGGTCTATCACAAATAAAACGCGGCGTTTCCGATCCCCGTTGTTTCCGGCAAACCGAACATGATGTTCATGCTCTGCACCGCTTGCCCCGCCGCGCCCTTGATGATATTATCCAGACATGCCACCACGATTACGCGGTTGAGCCGCGCGTCCACCGCCAGCCCGATATCCACGAAGTTAGAACCCGCTACATGGTTCGTTTCGGGCAGGTCGCCCTCGTCATATACCCGGATAAAATACTCGTCTTTATAGTACTCCTTGAACACCGCAAGGACTTCCCCTGCGGTGCGGGGCGCGGTCAAATCCGCGTAGCAGGTGGCGAGGATTCCGCGCTTCAGCGGAATCAAATGCGGCGTGAAAGAAAGTACAATTTCCTCCCCCGCGAGGAGGGATAACTCCTGCTCGATTTCAGAGGTATGACGGTGGGCGGCGATTTTATACGCCCTTGTATTTTCCGTACACTCACAAAAACTGTAATCCAGCGCGGCGGTTCGTCCCGCGCCGGTCACGCCCGATTTCGCGTCAATGATAACGCCGTCCGCGCGAATCATCTTTTTCGCGAGAAGCGGCGCAAGCGCCAAAATAGAACAGGTGGTGTAACAGCCGGGGTTGCCCACAAGACGCGCCCGCGCGATTTCCTCACGGTGCAATTCGCATAGTCCGTACACCGATTGTTTCAAAAGTTCGGGGGAACTGTGCGGCTGACCGTACCACTTTTCGTATACCTCCGCGCTGTTGTAGCGGTAATCGCCGCTAAAGTCAATCACCCGCGCGTTTTTGCCGAGCAACAGCGGAATAATCTCTTTAGAAGCGCCGTGGGGAAGCGCGGTAAAAATAACGTCGCTGTCTGCGGCGGCGCTTTCAACGTCCAACGGTTCCAGCGTAATGTCCAACACATTTTTGAAGCCGGGATACACCCGCGCCAGCGGCTGCCCCGCGTAACTTTTGGATACCAGACGCGTCACGGCAACCGCCGGATGCCCCGTGAGCAGCCGCACAAGTTCAATCCCCGCGTAGCCCGTCGCGCCTAAAACAGATACCTTTATCAAAACATCATCTCCCGCCGCGTTAAAGCGGTTCCCCGCGTCAGCGCGGCACCCGCCTCAGCCTGACCGCGCCGCCAACGACGGCGAAAAATCAAACTGTTATAACATTATATTTCATTTTGCGCGAAAATGCAATATATTTTATAACAGAGCGCACCAAAAAAGCGTCTTTCGTGAAAATTCCAAAATAGAAAAAGAATTCGCAGCAAAATTTGTACACTTTTTCA
>JAIRSR010000244.1 GCA_031255355.1 Clostridiales bacterium | reverse complement strand
GGGGGGACGTCCAAAAACACCGTGGAAATCGCGGACTATTTGCAAAACACGCTGGAAGTAACCGCGCTTGCGCATATGACTTGCGTATCGTCCACGCGTGAAGAGGTTGCGGAACTGCTGCGCGGGCTAAAGGCGAAAAACATCGAAAATATCCTCGCTCTGCGGGGCGACATTCCCCAAGACGCGGATTACCCCTCGCCGAAGCACTACAAGTACGCGACGGAGTTAATCGGCGACATCAAACGCGCGGGCGGTTTTTGCGTCGGCGGCGCGTGTTACCCCGAGGGGCATGTGGAAAGCGAGAACAAAGAAAATGACATTATATATTTGAAAGAAAAAGCGGACGCGGGCTGCGACTTCCTCGTCACCCAACTATTTTTTGACAACAACATTTTATACAACTTCCTCTACCGCCTGTTCCGCGCGAACATCAACATACCCGTCATCGCGGGGATTATGCCGGTGACGAACAAGAACCAAATCCAACGCATGACCCGTCTTTCCGGCGCGACGCTGACCCCGAAGTACAAGGCGATGCTGGATAAGTTTGAACATTCCCCCGACGCGCTGCGGCAGGCGGGAATCGCCTACGCCATAGACCAAATTGCCGACCTCATCTCTAACGGCGTGCGCGGGATTCACATTTACACTATGAATAAGCCGGAAATCGCGAACAGTATTATGGCGGGGATTTCCGAATTGATACAGGTTCCCAACGCGTACTAACAGCGAAAAAAGCCTGTTTGAGAGGTGATTGCAATGGCAAAAATAACATATTTTGACGGCGCGATGGGAACCATGCTCCAAGAGAGCGGCGCGCTGCAACCGGGGCAGTTGCCCGAAACGCTGAACATAACCCACCCGCGCCTGATTACCGGGATTCACAAGCGGTATATCGAGGCGGGCTGTGACATTCTCAAGACCAACACTTTCGGCGCAAACGCGCTGAAACTCAAAAACTACGCGGTGCGCGACGTAATCACTGCGGCGGTGGAACACGCGCGGACGGCGGCGGGGGATAAAAAAGTCGCCTTGGACGTAGGCCCTACGGGGAAATTGCTTGCCCCCCTCGGGGAACTCTCTTTTGACGCGGCGTATGAGGTGTTCGCGGAGATGATTGCCGCAGGGCGGGACAGCGGCGCGGACTTGGTTTTGATTGAAACAATGAGCGACACCTACGAACTGAAAGCGGCGGTACTCGCGGCAAAGGAAACTTCCGACTTGCCTGTTTTCGCCACCGTCACCTTTGACGAAACAGGCAAACTGCTGACGGGCGCGGACGTTCCCGCCGTCGTCGCCCTGTTAGAGGGGTTAGGCGCGGACGCGATAGGCATCAATTGCGGCTTGGGGCCGCGTCAGTTAAAGGAACTGTTCGCGGTCACGCGGGAATACGCCTCTGTGCCGGTGATTGTCAACCCGAACGCGGGACTGCCTACGGTGCGGGACGGCGTAACCCGCTTTGAGGTGGGCGCGGAGGAATACGCGGACGCTATGCTGGAACTCGCCCTCCTCGGCGCGGAGATCCTCGGCGGCTGCTGCGGTACCACGCCGGAGCATATCAGACGCGCTGTGGAAAAGACGCGGGAGGTTGACGTACCGCCGCGCAGTCCTAAGGCGCGGACGATGGTTTCCTCTTACGGCGGCGCGGTGATAATCGGCGAAAAGCCCGTTGTCATCGGCGAGCGGATTAACCCTACGGGCAAAAAACTGCTCAAACAGGCGTTGCGGGAGAATGACTTGGATTACATCACGGAGGAAGCCTTTCGGCAAATCGACGGCGGGGCGCATATTTTGGACGTAAACGTCGGGCTGCCCGAAATCGACGAAAAGGAAATGATGGCAAGCGTGGTGACGGAGTTGCAAAAAATCACGCGTTTGCCGCTGCAAATCGACAGTTCCGATTCATTGGTGTTGGAGCGGGCATTGCGGTTGTATAACGGAAAGGCGCTTGTGAACTCGGTCAACGGCAAGCGGGAGAGCATGGAAGCGGTGTTCCCCCTGGTGAAAAAATACGGCGGCGTTGTCGTCGCGCTGACGCTGGACGAAAACGGCATCCCCCCAACGGCGCGGGGGCGGCTGGAAATCGCCCGAAACATCATTGAAACGGCGCGGGGCTACGGCATAGACAAAAAGGATATTATCGTGGACGCGCTCACCATGACGGTCAGTTCGGACGAAGCACAGGCGTTGACTACGTTAGAGGCGTTGACGCTCATCAAGGAAACGCTTGGCGTAACCACGATTTTGGGCGTTTCAAACGTATCTTTCGGGCTGCCGAACAGAGAGAGCGTAACGGCGGCGTTTTATACTATGGCATTGCGCGGCGGGTTGGACGCGGCGATTGTCAATCCTTGCTCGGAAGCGGTGATGGACGCTTACTACGCGTTTTGCGCACTCGGCGGCTATGACAAGCAGTGCGGCGCGTACATCGCGCGGCATACCAAAACCGCCGCGCCGTCCGTGCCGTCGGGGGAGTTGACGCTGACGGAAATCATCGTCAAAGGTCTGCGGGATAAGGCGGGGGACGCGGCGGCGGCGTTGCTGACTACCGCAACGCCAACGGAGGTCATTGACGGATATTTGATTCCCGCGCTCGACCTTGTAGGCGACGGCTTTGAAAAGGGTACGATATTTTTACCGCAACTGTTGATGAGCGCGGACACCGCGAAAACGGCGTTTGACGCAATCAAGGCGCATATGGCGCAAACAGGCGTGACCGCCGAAAAAAAAGAGAGCATTGTGCTTGCCACGGTAAAGGGCGACATTCACGACATCGGCAAGAATATTGTTAAGATTATGTTGGAAAATTACGGCTATGACGTGATCGATTTAGGCAAAAATGTGGACGCGCAAACCGTCGTCGATACGGTGAAAACGCGCGGTGCGCGGCTGGTCGGCTTGAGTGCGCTCATGACCACGACGGTCGCGGCTATGGGGGAAACGATTGCCGCGCTTCGCGGGAGCAGCGCCGATTGCAAAATCATGGTGGGCGGCGCGGTGCTGACAGAGGAGTATGCCGCTATGATTCACGCGGATTATTACGCGAAGGACGCGGCGGGAGCGGTCGCGGCGGCGCGGAGGTTTTTCGGCTAAATGAAATAAAATAAATAAATTAAAAAATGCTTTCCGTATTTATTTCGGAGGGCATTTTTTTATGCTTTTTCATATGACACATTTCGTGAAACTACGCGTTTTCTGTCGGTTTTTGTCACCGCATACACCCGTATTTCACCGCTGCGGCGCGTAAAAAACGCCGTGTTTTGCGGAAGTCCGCAAAATCGCGGGTAAAATTTTGTGACAAATTGGGTCTGATATGCGATTTTATATTCGGTATAATATAAAGTAAGAAGCAACACACAGGGGACTGTGCCGCGTCGGTTCGCCCCGCCATACGCGCAACCCCGCCGCAAAACCGCCGCCGCAGTATTCTACGCGTCCTGAAAGAAAGACAAACTATTTTAGGAGTGATGAACATGACGTCAAATCAAAGTACGCGGTTAAAGCAACCGGAGGACTTCCGCTATCAATTGGAATTGACGGAAAATCACCTGCAAAACCCCGAGAACCACGCGCCCTACACCGCCTACGGTGTGCGGCTGGTACATAACGGCGCGGAACTGCTCGATTACAAGGACGTGGATTTTAACCAAGCGCGTTTGCGGCGGTATTTGCGCT
This sequence comes from Clostridiales bacterium, assembly GCA_031255355.1. GTDB lineage: Bacteria > Bacillota > Clostridia > Monoglobales > Firm-18 > JAIRSR01. The sequence continues at coordinate 808 of JAIRSR010000244.1, read as the reverse complement.
TGATTGCCGAAAGTGAGGTGCCGTACTATCACATCAATGACTTGATCGAGGATTATATTTGCGATCGTAACGCGTAAGAACTATCCGCGAACCCCCGCGCGGCGGCGAAAACGGTATTTTTTCCGTCCCACAGGTCTATATTAAATTCAGCGTCACGGCGACGCGAATGGCTTCCGCAACGTTCGCCGCGCCCAACTTTTTGTAAATCACCGGAATCATCGCCTTGACGGTGTTGATGGACAAGCCGTGGTTTGCGGAAATTTCCGAGCGCGACAGTCCGTGATATAAATCCGTGAGGATTTCCAACTCCTTTTTGGTGAGCAGGCTTCGCGCGTCGTACTGTTTATCCATGCTGCGGTACGACGACATAACGTAGGCGAGTTTTTTGGCGTAGGTGGAGGAACGCCGCCGTATTTTTTCCAACCACGCGCCCGGCACGGCGCAGCGCGGGTCCTTGAGCGCGACGCTGGTCAGCGTCCGCATATCCTTGCCCGCCTCGATAAACGGCATGTCCAAATCGTCGGTAAGCGACGCGGCGTATGCCTCCCGCAGTGCGTGCAACGCGCCCTCCCTGTCCTTGATGTGATACAGGCACACCGCCCGCATGACGGTAGTTTCCAACTTCCCCAACAGGAACGCTTCCGCGCCGTACCTGCCGCTTTGCGTTTTGAGCGCGGCAAGCGCGGCGTGGTAGCGTTCCTCCGCCATGAAGTACTTCGCCCGCGTCATATTTTCCGCGCCGGACAGCACGGAATTTAAGCCGCTTTTTTCAAAATCGCTTTTCAGCCAACCCGCAATCCGATCCACC
>JAIRSR010000123.1 GCA_031255355.1 Clostridiales bacterium | reverse complement strand
GATTTGCGGACGGCACTGCCCGCGAAGGACTTCCTCGGCGTGATTTCCCCTGCGGAGTTCGAGGAACACAAGCGGGTCATCAAGGACGCGGTCGCTTTGAAACGCGCGGAACACGTGGTATACGAATGTGACAGGGTGCAAAAAAGCGTCGCGGCGTTGGGCGGGAACGACCTTAAAACGTTCGGGGAACTGATGATCGCGTCCCACAACTCTCTGCGCGATTTGTACGAGGTCACAGGCGAGGAGTTGGACACGCTGGTGGACGAGGCTCTGAAAATCGACGGCGTAATCGGCTCCCGCATGACGGGCGCGGGCTTCGGCGGCTGCACCGTCAGCATTGTAAAAGACGGCGCGGTTGACACGTTTATTCAACAGGTTGGGGAAAATTACAAGAACAAAATCGGCTATGCCGCTTCCTTTTACGTGAGCGAGATAGGCGACGGAGGAAAGGAGATTAAATAATGGCGATTCTTGTATGCGGCGGCGCGGGGTATATCGGCAGCCACACCGTCGCGGAACTGCTTGACAAGGGGGAAAAGGTCGTAATCGCGGACAATCTGCAAAAGGGGCATCGCGGCGCGGTTCCGGGCGGGGCGTTTTACGCCGGTGACCTGCGGGACGACGCGTTTATGACAAAGGTGTTTCGGGAAAATGAGATCGAAAGTGTGATACACTTCGCCGCCGATTCTCTGGTGGGCGAGAGCGTCACCGAACCGCTCAAATACTACAATAACAACGTGGTGTCTACGCTGTGTTTGCTTGGCAAGATGCGTGAGTTCGGCGTGAAAAGGATTGTGTTTTCCTCCACCGCAGCGACGTATGGCGAGCCGGAGAACGTTCCCATTCGTGAGAGCGACGCGACGCGTCCTACCAACCCTTACGGCGAAACGAAACTTGCCGTGGAGCAGGCACTCAAGTGGTCAGACAACGCCTACGGCATCAAATACGCCTCTTTGCGGTATTTCAACGCGGCGGGGGCACACGTCAGCGGCAGAATCGGGGAGGATCACGCGCCGGAAACGCACCTCATTCCGCTGGTGCTGCAAACCGCGCTCGGCAAGCGGGAGCAAATCAGCATTTTCGGCGACGATTACCCGACGGAGGACGGCACTTGCGTCCGCGATTATATCCATGTAACAGACCTTTCGGCGGCGCATATCCTTGCGCTTGAAAAACTGTCCGAAACGAACGAAAGTATGATTTGCAACCTCGGCAACGGCAAGGGTTTTTCCGTCAAAGAGGTCATTCAGATTGCCCGTGAGGTGACGGGGCGCGAAATCAAAACGGCGGTTTCACCGCGTAGGGCGGGCGACCCCGCCGTACTCGTCGCGTCGAGCGATAAGGCGCGGAACGTGCTGGGGTGGAATCCGCGTCTTGCGGAACTTCGCGCGATTATCGAAACGGCGTGGAAGTGGCACCTTTCTCACCCGAACGGTTACGACGATAAATAGAGGTGTTTTAGACCTGTCCGCGCACCTTCGCGCGGCGGCAAAAAAAGAACCCGACGAACAAGGGCGGGCGCAGCCCGTTTTCGCGAAGCGAAAATTCCGAGGGTATTTTTTCACTCACGCCGGGTGAGCGGACGGGTCTGTTGATCGGGGAGTTTTTATGAAAAGAGCGGTTAAAGTTAGAGAATTATGTCAACAGTGCTTTTTCGCGGTTGGATGTTCAAAAAACTGCAACGTCTTTCCTCCGCTCGGTGGGCAATCGGCATAGTGACGGTACTCACGGCGGCGATCTTTCCGCACGGCTTCGGAATTGTGTTGGCGTTTCTATCCTGTTGGCTTTGCTGCAAGACTAAATCCGTTTGGGCGTCGTTTACCGTCAACGTTGCCGCAGCGGTATTCGTCCCGCTCGGCACAATGGCGGATAAATTAAAACTGTTGTTTCCGACCCTAAATTCCGATACAACGGACGTCCTCTCAACCTATATTCAAAGAAGGAACGCGTGGACAGACCCGCTATCGGTGATGTCCAATTTATGGCAGTACGCGAGGGTGAATATCGTCAGCATCCTCCTCCTTGCCGCCGTTTCTGCGGTAAGCATTTGGTATGTGTCGCGTATGCCAAGTGACGACGCGGGGGAATGAATAGACAGGGGAAGTTTTAGGAGACTGTGAAAAAAAGCAACAAGAGCGGCGATTATTATTACCTTACTTACCGTAACGGCAACAGGGTGGTAAGTGATTATTTGGTGAAGTATTCCGATAAAATACGCGAAGTGCAACAGGATATTGACAAACGCAAGCACTTGGAACGTTTGGTCAAAAATTTGAAAAATGAATTGAAGTTAATCGCCAAGGTGGTGAAATGACGGACACAAGAATGGAACCGTTCCGGCAAAGGAACAGGCGGGAAACATTCGTAAAAATATTGTCTTGCGGTTAATCCTCAAACGTTACGAAAACGCGCCAACCGCTGTTTTCACGGCATTTGCGGCGTGACGTTCACGGTGCTATAGTTTACATAGATTACCATGCCGGGCTTTGCGCCGCCCGGTTTTTTTACGTTTTTGATTGCGGTATAGTCCACCGGAACATTCGCGGAATCTTTTGCCTTACTGAAATACGCCGCCAATTTTGCCGCCTTTACAATGGTGTCGTCCGGCGGCGTTTCGCCGTTCGTTTTGACGACGGTATGACTGCCCGGGAAGTTTTTGACGTGGAACCACAAATCAGCGGAACGCGCGTCTTTCAGCGTGAGCCTGTCGTTTTGCGTATTATTTTTCCCCACAAAAACCTCGTAGCCGTCGATCACAAAGCGGTGCGGTTCGGAAGCGGACTTACCGCCCGTTTTTTCCTTGCCGCCCTTTCCCGCTGTCCTTTTCGCGTGATAGCCTTGCGCGGTCAACTCGTCGCGGATTTCCCGCAAGTCCTTTTCATTTTCCGCTCTTTGCGCACTGTCCTTGACGCTTTCGAGGTATTCAATTTCCTCCGTCGTCAGCGCGATTTGCTCCTTGGACATTTTTTCGGCGTTTTTCGCCTTTTGATAGAGTGTATAATACCGCTGTGCGTTTTTCGACGGCGAAAACTCACGCACAAGCGGGATTTTAACGAGATTCATATTGTCGTAGTAATTTTCGACCTCGGCAACCGCCATGCCGTCGCTCATACGGTGCAGATTGCCGACAAGCAGATCGCCGTAGATTTTATACTGCTCCCGCTTTTCGCTGTCCTTTAATTTTTGCTGTTGCAAAGCGAGTTTCTTTTGACACCGCGCAAGGTTGTTATCAATAAACTTCAGCAATCCCGCCGATTTTTGCGCCATGCGCTCGAAGTGGTCACGGGTCTGATAAAACGCGTCGAGCGCGGCGCAAAGCGAAGGATTTTCCTCCGTCCTCACGGCGTTTCCGTATTGTCCGACCGCGACGGCGTTAAAATCCCAGACCCGCGTTTCGTCCTTGAACAGCAGAACCGGACGGAACGCGCCGCGCTTGATCCCGCGAAAAAAATCCGCGATTACATCAGCGAAGTTGGCTTTGCCGTCCTTACCCGCCGCCGCCAAGTCCGCGCCGGCGTCGCCGAACGCCCGGTACGCGAGTTCCCGCGCGTTGAGCGGGCCTACCCCGGTGAACGTTTTTAAGATAAATTCGTCGGCGGGAAGGGTACTCGCGCTGATGACAGGGTAAATTTTGCTCGCGGAAATGTTGAGCGGATTCAATTTATCCTGCGACGGCGGCAACTCATACCGCATACCGGGCAGCACCTGCCGCACGCCGGAAACGGTGAAATCGACGTGCTTTACACTGCCCAAGATTTTCGCCTCGCCGTCCGTTAAAATGATGTTGCTGTGCCGTCCCATGATTTCCGTCACGAGGGTTTTCACCGACGAATCCCCCAACTCGTCATAGCACGCTATATTCATTTTGATGACGCGCTCGAAGTCGGGCTGTGAAAAGCCAAGGATTTTCCCTCCCGCGATATGCTTCCGCAACAGCATACAGAACATAGGCGCTTTTTCGGGACTTTCCTTGCGGCAAGCCGTCAGATGAATCCGTGGGTTGGACGAACTCGCGCTCGCGATTAGGCGCAGATTTTCTCCGTTGTTTCGGACAAGGAGGTGGATCTCGTCGCGCTCGGGCTGTGTAATTTTATCTATTCTGCCGCCGATGAGCGCGTGT
>JAIRSR010000122.1 GCA_031255355.1 Clostridiales bacterium | reverse complement strand
GCGGCAACGCCGTTGAGCCATTTCCCCGCGCCGCGCGTCAAGTACGGTTTTTGCGGGAACACGCTGTGGCGGGTGTAGACGATTTTTTTCACTCCCGCGATTCTCGCCGCGACCCGCGCGGAGAGTGCGGCGTGTGTATGGACGAGGTCGGGCTGTTCCCGGCGCAAAACCGCCGTAATCGCGGGTACGGCGCGGAAACTCGCGGACGCTTCCGCAAGCCCCTCTATGGGGAACGTCCGAAAGCCGAGGGCCTCGATTTCAGCCGTCAGACGGCTTCCGGCGGGGAGGAGGACGGAAACGCTGAACCGATCCCTGTCGCAGTTGGCAAGGTAGGTCAGCAGGTACCGCCCCGCGCCGCCGATATTGCTGTCGCTTATGGCGTGTACTAATTTAATCATCGGCATGTATATTCCTTTCCAACTGCGGCTCCGGCGTTGCCGTTAAAGTTTTTCCCGCCGCTGCGCCGAGGGCGATCGTCATCCAAAAAATCAAAAATACTCTGTAATTATACCATACATAGTCGAACGCGCCTTGCAGCAGATACCCCAACAGCCCCGCCAGAACCGCGACGGCAAACACGCCGCCGAAGCGTTTTTTGCCGCCCATTGCGGTCAACAGCATTTTTTTCAGCGCCGCCGCCATAGTAAGCAAAAAGGCGCCAAGCCCGACAATTCCGGTTTCGCACAGCAGTTGCAGGTAAATATTATGCGCGTGGGGCGCGATGATCGCGCTGTAGGAATAAAACGGATAGATTTTATTAAACGCGCCGCTCCCTAAGCCGATTCCGTAGATGCCGAAATCTTTCAGCATGTTGAGGGTGCCGAGCCAGATATACAGGCGGTACGAGGTGGAGGAGTCGTTAATGTTGCCTATGCTTGTAAAGCGCGTGATTATACTTTCCGGCAGGATAAACGGAAGCAGGAAAATCGCGATTGCGCCCAACGCGACCAGCCGCCAATCGACAAACAGCGCGAATACCGCCGCCGTCAGAATCAGACCGAGCCAACAGCCGCGCGATTGCGTGAACAGCATACAGAGCAGCATTGTGCCGAGTACGCCGATGTAATACAGCCGTGAAAGCAGCGTCTTGCGCGTCCAAAGCAACGCCGCGCACACGGGAATGACCAACAGCAGGTATTCGCCGAGTACGTTGGGATTTTCCAAGGTGGAATAGACGCGCATGGTGATGCCGTCAAACATTGCGTCGTCCAGCCACGCGTGGCCAATATTACTGCCGAAAAAGTTTTGGCAAATGCCGTACAGCGAAACTAAAAACCCCGCGAACACCGCGACGGCGGCGAGTTTGTACAGCCGCTCCCTTGACGTTACCGTGCTTGTGACCAACAGGAACGCCGACATAAATACCGTGTACAACGCCCAGATTTTCACGCTGTCGCGCGGCGTAAGCGAAAATACGGCGAAAAATCCGAAAATGACCGTCAACAGCAAAATGAAAAACCCAACCGCGCCGGGCGTATCGGGGAAACTCTTGCGGCGCACGCAATCCACCGCGTACAGGGCAAACGCCGCCGCCGTCACACCCGCGCACACCATCGTCGGCGCGATCGGCGCGATAAATATCACCAGAAAAACAAGGAGTTGATAGAGTTTTAAGCCTTGGAACGCGAACTGACATTCCCAGAGTTTTTCAATCAAGCGGCACAGCAAAGACGGCTTGAACCACGCCGCCGCGACGCGTCCCGCAGCGCGGAAAAACGAAAGTACCGCGCTGTTTTCAATGAGCGCGTCCAAAGCATCCGCGATTTTGCCGCAAACGCCGCGAAGCAGCGTCAACAGACGGCGCACCGCGCTGTAAATCATGCTGTTTTTTATGACGGCGTCCCCGGAATCACGCGTCACCGCGCCGCCGATGATACTTCGCGACCATTGCGCACTGACGCGCCGCCCGAGTTTATAGATGAGGCTGTTTTTCATAATATCTGTCATTTTTTGGCTCCTTTCGTTTCTTTGCTTCCGCGCGGAAAGGGAATATTCAGCCCCGCCTTACACACCGCCAACAGAGGGCAATAGACCACGGCTCCCGCCAACGCCGACGCGGTAAGACTGACCCAAACGCCGTAGGGACGCGCGATATGACGCGCTACTGCCGCCGCGATTGTCATAACGGCGGTGCAGGCGGCGATTTTCAGCACGAAAATCAGCAGTTCCTTTGTCAGCAGAGCCGACGTTTTTTTGTGCGTTTGATAAATCAACACGCAGGAAACGACCGCCGAGGACAGCGACGCGCCGAGCGCCAAACCGCCCGTCCCCATAGGAATCGCCTTGGTGAACACAAACGCGAGCGCGACCGCCGACAGTATGCCGAACGCCGAGGCGAACATGGGCGTTTTTCCGTCTTTCCCGGCGTAGAAGCATGTGTTGAGAATCTCGTTTGTTCCGTAGCAAACCATGCCGATACTGTAAAAAAACAGCGCGGTAGCGGTCAGCGCGACGGAGGAAGAGTCAAACTGCCCCCGAAAATACACCGCCGTAATGATTTCCGTTGACAGCAGCATCATTCCCGCCATAATCGGCGCGACAATCGCCAACATCGCGCGAAGCGATTTGTTCATCACCTCCGCGAACCCTGTATGATCCCCGCCGCCGCTCATTTTGGAAAGGGAGGGGAAAATATAATGGGTGATAGCAAACACAAAAACGCCCACAATGATAATGTACAGGCGGTTGGCGAGTTCCAGCGCGGCGACGGAGCCTGCTTGCAGATACGAGGCGAAAATCGTGTTGACCAATACGCAAACCGGTTGCAGCCATGAACTAACCAAAACAGGGAGCGCGAGGGTAAAAACGTCTTTCAGACCCTCGTTTTTGAAATTCAGCGTAAATGTATAGCGGAATTTCTTTTTGATTAGCGCGGGAATCTGCACGAACACCTGCAAACTCCACCCAATCAGCATTGCGGCGGCAAGGCCGTAGATGCCGAAGTATTTGTTGAAAAATATGAGGTACGCGATGACCGCCGCGTTGGACACAAGACTAAT
>JAIRSR010000193.1 GCA_031255355.1 Clostridiales bacterium | reverse complement strand
GAAAAACGCGAATTTCCGTTGCCGTCAGCGCGAATCGTCTTTGCACAGCCGTGACATCAGCGCGTAATTGGATTGGTCGATAACGATTTTTCCGTGTTGGATTTGAATCAGCCCCGCGTCCGCAAGCCGCGTCATATAGCGGTACAGTGTGCGCAGGTTGATGTGCAGTTCCTCCGCGATTTGCCCCTTGGTCAATTTGATGACGTGGGGCAAGGGCTTGCCTATGCAGTTCTGGTGCAGAAAACGCGCCAAAATATCCCTCGGGTGCGCGATTGCCTTTAACTCTAACTTATCCATGTTCCGCTTCGCCAACCACGCGAGGTACCGCAGTGATACCGCCGCTGCCTCCCGATCCTCCGCAACCGCCGTCAAATATTCCGACGACGGTATTTTTGCGATTAACCCGCCGGTGGTCGTTTGCGCCGACGCGGAGTATACCGGCAATTCTTGAAGCACCTCGGGCAGACCAAAGCAGTGCGGCGCACGGACAACGTCCACTACCGCGCTGTTGCCCTCCATTGAAAAAACAACAACCTTTGCCGCGCCCCGCAACAAAATATATACGCTGTCCGCGTCAAACCCTTGGTGAATAAAAGTTTCCCCTTTGTCCAAACGAATCAACGCCTGCCGCTCCTCCGCGCCGCCGGACGCGAAAAGCCGCTCCGCCAAACGCGGGTCATAACCGCCCGAAAAAGCGGTTGTCAAAATATACCGCGTCCGCTCTTGCCAAAAATTACTCATACCTATCCCACTCATTTCCGAAAATACAGTAAGGACCCCGCGCTTTTTGAACACGCCCGACCCTACTTTATATTCGTTAGGTTTACCGGATTAAAAATTTTTATAACAAGAATTTTTTGTTGATTTTAACACTCCGATATGATATAATAGTAAAAATATCAAAGGAGGAATTTAACATGGAAAAATACGAATGTATGTGCGGTTACATCTACGACCCCGAAGCGGGCGATCCTGAAAACGACATCGCGCCGGGGACGGCATTCGAGGCGTTGCCCGACGATTGGACATGTCCCCGCTGCGGGCTTGGCAAGGACGCTTTTACAAAAATGTAAAAAACCGTAAAAAACTGCAAAAAAACCGTTTAACAGTCACCGTTCGGGATGATTCCGTCAAGGCGGTAAAAGGAGAAAACAATTATGTCCGCATACAAAATATCAGAGGGCATCTACGCGGTTGGGGTGCAAAACCCCAACCTGCGGGTGTTTGATATTATCATGAAAACCGAATTTGGCACCACCTACAACGCGTACCTCGTCAAGGGCGCGGAAAAAACGGCGTTAATCGAAACGGTTCACGCCGGATTTTTCGATGAATACATCGACAATCTGAAGCAGGTCTGCGACGTAAACAGCATTGACTACCTCATTTTGAACCACTGCGAGCCTGACCATTCCGGTTCCGTCGGCGCGTTATTGAACCTCAATCCGAAAATCGAGGTGATCGCCTCCGTGCCGGGCGTCAAATACCTTGCGGCGATTGCGAACATGCCGTTCAAATCCCGCGCCGCAAAGGACGGGGACACCTTAGACCTCGGCGGCAGAACGCTCACTTTTGTTTCCGCGCCGTTCCTGCATTGGCCGGATTCCATGTTCACCTATATCGAGAGTGAGAAAACGCTGTTTTCCTGCGATTTTTTAGGAGCGCACTACTGCGAGCCGCGCTATTTAGACCGTTATATCATGTATCCGCGCGATTATCAATCGGCGTTTGCGTATTATTACAACTGCATTTTCGGGCCGTTTCAGCGGTTTGTCCTTGCGGGGCTTGCGAAAATGGACGCGTTGGCGGTCAGCGTCGTATGCCCCAGCCACGGGCCGGTACTGACGGACTTGATTGATGATGCAAAGGAAAAATACCGCGCGTGGAGTACGCCGAAAGCAAAGGCTCAAAAGACCGCGTTGGTTCTGTACGTTTCCGCTTACGGCTGTACCAAAAAACTCGCGGAGACCGCCGACGAGGTTCTGCGCGAAAACGGCTACCAAACGGCGTTGTTGAACGCGATTGAAACCGCTCCCGAAACGTTGGCGGAAAAATTAAACGACGCGGACGTGTTGATGCTCGGTTCGCCCACCATAAACCGCGACGCGCTAAAGCCGATTTGGGACGCGGTCGCGGCGATCGACGCGGTATCGTGCAAGGATACGCCTTGCGGCGTTTTCGGCTCCTACGGTTGGAGCGGCGAGGGGGTTCCCATGTTGGCACAGCGTCTGCGTATGCTGAATCTAAAGGTGTGCGGCGACGGCTTTAGGGCGAATTTTGTACCCAACGAAGCCGAACTGAACGCCATGCGCGAGTACACAAGGGAAATAATAAAGGATTGCACTATTTGATTGAATCCAAATAGACCTATTCCGCGTCTAACTGTGTGCGGAATAGGTCCATTCACATACTTGCTACGCCAAAAAGTCAAGCGCGAAGCGGCACATGACCGCTACGCCGGTTTTGATACACGCCTCGTCAACGTCGAAGTTCGGCGCGTGTAACGGCGTTTTCGCGCCGCCCAACTTGACGTAGCAGGACGGCACACGCTCCGCGAAATAGGCGAAATCATCCCCTGTCATATCGGGCTTTTTCTGATAAATCACATTTTCCTGCCCGATTACAGCGTTTGCCGCGCTGACAAACCGCTCTACCATGCCCGAATCGTTGATACAGGGCGGGTACAGGAAGCGGTAATCCACAACGGCCGTTCCCCCGAGGGAAGCCGCGACTTCCTCCGCCGTCGCCGTAATCACCTCGTAAAGCCTGCGGCGGGTATCGCCGTCGAGCGCCCGCGCCGTCCCTTTGAGCAGGCAAGTTTCCGGTATGATATTCTCCCCGGTGCCGCCAAGAAAACTGCATATGGAGACCACCGACGGCGTATCCAACTTGAGGTTGTTCAACCGTGTCGCGACACGCGCACCGATTTCAATCGGGTTGACGCAAGTTTCGGGTGCCGCGCCGTGCCCCCCTTTTCCCGTCAGTGTAATGCGGAAGTGGTCGGGTGAGGCGGTGACCCCGCCCGCGCGGATTCCCACTGTGCCGACGGGCAAGTCCCACACGTGGTACGCGGCGGCGGCGTCCGGCGCGGGGGCTTCCATAACGCCTTGCTCTATCATGGGCAAAGCACCGCCCAACGCCTCCTCTGCGGGCTGAAACACCAACTTGACATTGCCGCGAAACTGTGCGCGGTACCGCAAAAGCGTGTCGGCAACGCCGAGCAATATAGCGGTATGTACGTCATGCCCGCAAGCGTGTGCCGTCCCCGCGTTGCGCGAAGCGTAGTCCGCGCCCGTGGTTTCCGTCAGTGGAAGCGCGTCAATATCCGCGCGAAGCAACAGGGTTTTCCCCTCACAACTCCCGCGAACGATTCCTGTAACGCCCGTTCCCGCTACGCGGCGTATGTCCTCAACTCCCAACCGTTCCAACCGCTCCTCAATCAGTTTCGCGGTCTGAAATTCTTGAAAACCAAGTTCGGGGTATTGGTGCAGCGTCCTGCGCAGTTGAATCAGTTCCGGCGCGAGATTTTCAATGTATTGTATCATATCACGGCTCCTTTGCGTCAATTTGTGACAATTCGTCAAATAAAACGCGTGTCATAGTAGTTATTATATTAAGAATTGCCCGCAATGTCAATAAAGTTATTGATTTCATATCATTGCAAAAGTTAGTATGATGCATCGCGCGTAATTCCGTTTTAACATGAGTTATTTCATCAAATATCATCATAATTCGCGCAATCTATCAAGCAAATTTTTACGTTTCGGCGGCAAAAAACAGGCGGTATTTTATTGATTAAAAGCGGCGGCGCGTGTATAATGGTAGTATCGTTGCCCGAAAAGGGCAGGTTCGCTAAGGAGTGGTGACATGGACGGCAAACTGTATATTGTGGGAACCCCCATAGGTAATTTGGAAGATATTACCTTTCGGGCGGTGGAAACGCTGAAAAGCGTTGATTTAATCGCCGCAGAGGATACGCGGCATACGCAAAAACTCCTCAACCACTTTCAAATCAAAGTGCCGCTGGTCAGTTACTACGAGCATAAAAAACGCGAAAAAGGCGAGTTTGTGCTGAAAAAACTACAGGAAGGCAAAAACGTGGCGTTGGTCTCCGACGCGGGTATGCCCGGGATTTCCGACCCGGGCGAGGATTTAGTGCGGCTTTGCGCGGCGCATGGCGTAGCCGTCACCGTAATCCCCGGGCCGACGGCGTTCACCGCCGCGCTTGTGCTGTCGGGACTGTCCGCGTCGCGCTTCTGCTTCGAGGGCTTTTTGACTGTGAAAAAAACGGGAAAATTGGCGCGTCTGGAGCAGATTAAAACGGACGAGCGCACCCTCATTTTTTATGAAGCGCCGCACAAACTGCTGCGCACTCTGGACGATATTTATAAAGTCCTCGGCGACAGAAAGGCGGCGGCTTGCCGTGAGTTGACCAAAAAATTTGAGGAAGTCATACGCGGCACGGTCGCGGAGTTGCTTGCGCATTTCAGCGAAAACGCGCCGCGCGGGGAATTTGTCCTCGTCGTCGAGGGCGCGCCGCACGACGCGGAACCGCCGGATTTTGAGCAGTCTGTCAGTGAGCAAATCGACAGCCTGATCAAAAACGGCACGGACAAAAAAACCGCGATTCAAACCGTCGCGCAACAGCGCGGCTTGCCGAAACGCGCGGTGTATAATGAGTACGAGGGCGGGAAATAATGGGTTGACAAAAAAGTTGCGTTATCAGGGCGTGTTATTTTTAATTACAAACCTAAATTTTGCATCGTCGCTATACCACATCGGGAAATTTGTATTCCATATGTTATTATAGAGATTAAAATACAAATTCTGTTCCTCCACATCAAAATGATAACGCAACAGATTTCTACCGAATGGGGCGACAAGCGCGGCATCTAAGGAAGTGATTTCGCAACGGGCGTTTTTTATTCCGGTATCGATCGCGCTGATGAGCGGACTGCCCAAACATTCTTGCGGGAAAATCCACTGACCCATTTTGTGTATTTCCCATCCTTCCCCGCACTTCGGAAATTTGAGCCAAAACGCCTCCGGCAATCTGTTTTCTTTTTTGCCGAACCATTTTATTTCTAAGTTTTGCCCCGACTGCTCCGCGTAAAAGATTGGCAATCCGCACATTTGTGTGATGCGGCGGTCAAATTCCAACCTATAAATAAATGAATTTTCAGTTTCCCACGCGCCGGTAATTGCCGCGTTGAAAATTCCCCCTGTGTATTCAGGCAAATTGACTTTCGTAAAATCCCAAAGCGCCCATTCCTCCTCTGTTTGCAGATACGCCGTGCGGTATTTGTTATAA
>JAIRSR010000082.1 GCA_031255355.1 Clostridiales bacterium | reverse complement strand
TTCGGTATCCTGTTCGGGTTCGCGGAAGTCGCCGAGGACGGCGCGGAGGTTTGGAGCGCGTTGTCGGCAAGTTTCACCACCTTGGCGGCGTTCTCGTTCCTCGTGTTCAACCTGCTGTGTGCGCCGTGCTTCGCGGCAATGGGCGCGATTAAGCGGGAAATGAACAATATCAAATGGTTCTGGATCGCGATCGGTTACCAGTGCGTCCTCGCCTATATCGTCGCGCTGTGCGTCTATCAGTTCGGTATGCTGTTCTCTGCGGGAGTATTCGGCTTTGGCACGGTGGTTGCGCTGCTGTTTACGGCGGCGTTCCTGTTCCTGCTGCTGCGTCCCGCGCCGAAAACCGCGCAAACGGCGCGTTAAGGAGGGAACCGTATGTTATCATTTTTAGCCGCCAACGCGGGTACGGCTTTGGTGGGACTCCTGCTCCTCTGCGCCGTCGCCCTCATCGTGCGGAAAATCGCAAAAGACAAGAAAAAGGGCGGATGCGGATGCGGATGCCCCGGATGCGGCACGGAGGACAACTGCCGCAAGTAACGGCATCCCGCCTGTAAAGTATTAAAATTTCTTATCACATCAAGTCCAACGGAAAAACGATTCCGTTGGACTTTTTTGTAATATTTTTTGACAATACCGCGAAAAATTTTAATAATATCTTGGCAAAATCTTTCACCTATGGTATAATATCATATTGGGCAGGTGAAAAACGGATGGAATTTAAGATAGTATCGGAGTACACGCCGCAGGGCGATCAGCCAAAGGCGATTGACGCGCTGACGGACGGACTGACGCGCGGGGACAAGCAGCAGACGCTGTTAGGCGTTACGGGCAGCGGAAAGACGTTCACCATTGCCAACGTGATTGCGCGTGTACAGCGTCCTACGCTGGTTTTGGCGCACAACAAGACGCTGGCGGCGCAACTTTGCAGTGAATTTAAGGAGTTTTTCCCGCACAACGCCGTAGAGTACTTTGTCAGTTACTACGATTATTATCAGCCGGAGGCATATATCCCCTCGACGGATACCTTTATCGAAAAGGATTCCTCTATTAACGAGGAAATTGACAAACTCCGCCACTCCGCGACCTTTTCACTGTTTGAGCGGCGCGATGTGATTATCGTCGCGAGTGTCAGTTGCATTTACGGGCTCGGCGACCCGGACGACTACCAAAAATTGGTGGTATCGCTCCGCGCCGGCGCGGTATGCGACCGCGACGAAACGTTGAAAAAACTCATTGAAATACAGTACGAAAGAAACGACGTCAGTTTCACGCGCGGCAAGTTCCGCGTGCGCGGCGACGTTGTGGAAATCTTCCCCGCGAACCAATCCGAAAGTGCCGTAAGGGTGGAGTTTTTCGGCGACGAAATCGAGCGCATTACGGAAATCAACGTCTTGACGGGGGAAATTATCGGGACGCGGAACCACGTCGCAATCTACCCCAATTCCCACTACGTCACGACGAAAGAGAAAATGTCACGCGCAATCGAGGACATCAGAGCGGAATTAGCCGAACGCGTCCGTTATTTCCACGGCAGCGACAAGTTTCTGGAGGAACAGCGCGTGCGGGAGCGGACAAGTTATGATATTGAGATGCTGCAAGAAATCGGCTTCTGCCAAGGGATAGAGAATTATTCGCGGATTATCAGCGGCCGTCCGCCGGGCAGTGCGCCGTACACTCTGATCGACTACTTCCCCGACGATTTTCTGTTGGTCGTCGATGAATCCCACGTGACAATACCGCAGGTTCGCGCCATGTACAACGGCGACAGGGCGCGGAAAACCGCCTTGGTGGATTACGGCTTCCGTCTGCCGTCGGCGTATGACAACCGGCCTTTGAATTTCGAGGAGTTTGAGCGGCGCGTCAATCAAGCGGTATTTGTCAGCGCGACGCCGGGCGACTACGAAAAAGAGCGTTCGGCGCGGATCGTGGAGCAGGTCATCCGCCCTACCGGGTTGGTTGACCCGGAGATTATCATTCGTCCCACAAAGGGGCAAATCGACGACCTGTACGGCGAAATCAGGCTCACCGCCGAGCGCGGGGAGCGCGTGTTGGTGACGACGCTCACTAAAAAAATGGCGGAGGATTTGACAAGTTATTTTGAGGAAGCGGGGGTAAAGGTGCGGTACCTGCATTCCGACATTCACACGATCGAGCGCATGGAAATCATCCGCGACCTGCGCATGGGCGAGTTTGACGTATTGGTGGGCATCAACCTGCTGCGGGAGGGCTTGGACTTGCCCGAAGTTTCCCTCGTGGCGATACTCGACGCGGACAAAGAGGGCTTTTTGCGGAGCGAAACTTCCCTCATACAGACGGTCGGCAGAGCGGCGCGGAACAGCGGGGGCAGGGTCATCATGTACGCCGACAGCGTCACGGGAAGCATGGAACGCGCAATCGGCGAAACGAACCGCCGCCGCGAAATCCAAAGCGCGTACAACGCCGCGCACGGCATTACGCCGAAATCCGTCACCAAGTCCGTGCGTGACGTAATCGAGGCGACAAAGCAGGAAAAATCGCCCGCGAAAGAAGCGGCGCGGGTCACGGACGCGGCGCGGGAAATCGAGCGTCTGACGGACGAAATGCGCCTTGCGGCATACGATTTGCGGTTTGAGTACGCGGCGCGGCTGCGGGACAGAATCAAGGCATTGGAAAAGGAGCGTGACAATGGATAAAATTTTTATTAAGGGCGCGAGGGAAAATAACCTAAAAAACATCGATGTTGAAATACCGCGCGATAAATTGGTCGTGATTACGGGGCTGAGCGGTTCGGGGAAGTCGTCGCTTGCCTTTGATACGATATACGCGGAGGGGCAAAGGCGGTATATCGAGTCGCTTTCCTCCTACGCGCGGCAGTTTTTGGGGCAGATGGACAAGCCGGATTTGGACTATATCGAGGGGCTGTCCCCCGCCATTTCCATCGACCAGAAAACCACGAGCAAAAACCCGCGCTCTACCGTAGGCACCGTTACGGAAATCTATGATTATTTGCGTCTGCTGTACGCGAGAATCGGGATTCCCCACTGTCCGCGCTGCGGCAAGGAAATCAAACAGCAGACGATAGACCAAATTGTAGACCGGATTCTGTCATTCCCCGAGGGGACGCGGCTTCAGGTGCTTGCGCCGGTGGTCCGGGGGAAAAAGGGCGAACATCAAAAGGTGTTCGAGGACGCGAAAAAGAGCGGTTACGTCCGTGTCCGCGCGGACGGGATCATGTATGACCTTTCCGAGGAAATCACGCTGGAAAAGACCAAAAAACACAGCATAGAACTTGTTATCGACAGGCTCATTGTCAAGGACGGCATAAAATCCCGCTTGACCGATTCGCTTGAAACCGCGGCGCGGCAAACGGGCGGTTTGATTCTGATTGACCTTGCGGAAACAGGCGAAACGCTGACGTTCAGTCAAGATTACGCTTGCCACGATTGCGGCATTAGCATAGAGGAACTCGCGCCGAGAATGTTCTCCTTTAACAACCCTTACGGCGCGTGTCCGTCCTGCACCGGGTTGGGCTTCCAAATGAAAATAGACGTAGACCTCGTCATTCCCGATAAGACAAAGTCGCTGAATGACGGCGCGATTCGCACCAGCGGCTGGGACAGCGCGTCGGAAGATACGATGTCGTCCATGTACTTTGACGGGCTCGCGGCGCATTACGGTTTTTCCCTTGACACGCCGGTGAACAAATTGCCGCCCGAGGTGCTGGACGTTCTGCTTTACGGCACCAAGGGCAAAAAAATCAAGTTTACCTATGAGCGTTCCTACGGCAACGGGAGTTACCTCGCGCCCTTCGAGGGCATTATCACCAATTTAGAGCGGCGGCACAAGGAAACTTCCTCTGATTGGATGCGCGCGGAGTTGGAAAGTTTAATGACGAACAACCCTTGCCCTGAATGCGGCGGAGCGCGGCTGAAAAAGGAAATCCTCGCGGTTACTGTCGGCGGCAGGAACATTGACGACGCGTCGCGCCTTTCCGTACTGAACGCGCGGGACTTTTTCGGCGGGTTGACCTTGACGGAAAAAGAAGCGACGATCGCGGCGCAAATCCTAAAGGAAATCAATGAGCGGCTCGGCTTCCTTGAAAACGTCGGCTTGGGGTATCTGACCCTTTCCCGCTCTGCGGGTACGCTGTCG
>JAIRSR010000070.1 GCA_031255355.1 Clostridiales bacterium | reverse complement strand
ATACGGCGATACACCGCCGCCCTTGGATTATCCCACGAACGGAACACAGCCTTTACCGCCTCGATCAGTTGCGTTTTCGGCTCTTGCGGGAAGTCCTCGCCCTTTTGCTCCTTGTACCGCGCCTTAAACCGCGCCGTCAACGCTTTCAAATCGTCCGCCGTCAACTCCGTATCCAGGCTTACGCCCTTACTTTCCTTTACCTCGTCGATAATACGCTCGAAACTGCTTTTAGGCAGTTCCATAACCACGTCGGAAAACATCTGTATAAACCTGCGGTAACTGTCGTAAGCGAAGCGCGGGTTGCCGGTCAGCGCCGCAAGCCCCTCCACAACGCTGTCGTTTAAGCCGAGGTTCAAAATGGTATCCATCATACCGGGCATAGACGCGCGCGCGCCGGAGCGCACCGATACCAACAGCGGGTTGGATACGTCGCCGAATTTCTTACCGACAACCGCTTCAAGTTCCGCTAATTTTTGCGCGATTTCGTCCAAGATGCTTTGGTTAATCACCCCGCCGTCGGCATAGTACGCCGTACACGCCTCCGTCGTCACGGTGAAGCCCTGCGGAACGGGGAAGCCGAGTTTTGTCATTTCCGCAAGGTTAGCGCCCTTGCCGCCGAGCAGGTTTTTCATTGATGAATCGCCTTCGCTGAAAAGATAGACAAACTTTTTTGTCATGGTCATGCCTCCTAAAAAATTTCTTTGGAAGCGGAACGCGTGTAAAACAATCCGCTCCCGGTAGAGAATGATAAATCAAGTTGTATGTTAAACTATTGTAACAATGGTGCAAGCCGTCAATCGGCTTGCTTCACACCGTTAAGTATATATTATAACATATTTTGAGAAATTGTCAAATAATATTTTAACGAGCGGGGACGGCGTCCCAGAACGGACAGCGCGTAGTTTTCGGCAATCACCGCAAGCGTTTCCAGCACTTCGCCGGACACGGTAAAGGAAAATAACCGCTTCGGCTCACATCGCACAATATGCCGCATTGCCGCAAGCGCACCGGGGGAAAGCGCACCGCCCTGTTTACAACCGCCGCACAGCGTCCCGCCGTCGTTCACGGAAAAGCCCGTCAAACCGCCATCCGCGCCGCATAGTACGCAAGACGAAAGTTCCGGCGCGAACCCCGAAAGGCTCATCAGCCGAAGTTCAAATACCGCTTTGATCAGCGGCAACCCCTCTTGCCGCGTCAGTATGTAAAAGGTGTTAAGCGCAAGCCGCGCCGCCTCACCCGCGCCGTGAAGATCCGTTGTAACGCCGCAGAGCAAATCGCAAAAGTACGCGGCAAGCGCCAATTTTTCCAAGTCCAAGCGCAGCGCGTAAAAAGTTTCGTACGGTTCTGCGGAGGTCACATAATACCGATCGCCCTTTTTGGTGAGGACAAACGCGGTATAACAAAACATCTGGCACCCCGCAATCAGTTTGCTTTTGTGGCTCCTCGCCCCATGCGCCCCCGCCTGTATTTTCCCCAACTCGGGGGTGAGGATGGTAATGATTTTGTTCGCCTCACCCACGATTGTTTCTTTAATAATCAGTCCCTTTACCGTGATCGTCATCACGTTCCTCCGTCCGCTGTTTTTTCAACTGATAATACTCTAAAAGCGTTTCGATACTCCCTGTTTTCTCAAAAAAATTCCAAGCAAACTCCGTCAGCATATTCTAATCGCCCCCTATGTTCTTAGGGTGCGGCGCGGCGAAAATAAAATACATGAAACATTATCCAACCGCATGGAAAATATTTGAATTTATGGATTTAATCCCGGTAGCCGAAGTTTTTCAGCCGCACGTCGCTGTTGCGCCAATTTTCCTGCACCTTGACCCACAGCCGCAAAAACACTTGCGCCCCGGTGAACCGCTCCATATCCCGCCGCGCCGCCGCGCCGATTTTTTTCAGCATGGCTCCGTTTTTCCCGATAATAATCGCCTTATGCGATTCGCGCTCACAGTAAATCACGGCGGAAACAGAGGTCAGCGGCTTTTTTGCGTCAAAGGTCATTTCCTCCACCACCACGGCGGTGCCGTAAGGGATTTCATCGTCCAACAGCCGCAGCATTTTTTCGCGGACAAACTCGCCGCAAATCTGACGTTCGGGCTGGTCGGTCAGCGTATCGTCGGGGAAAAACTTCGGGCCTTCCGGCAGGTATTTTTTGATTGTTTCCACCAATTCCCCAACGCCGTCGCCGCGCAGCGCACTCACCGGAAGAATTTCCGCAAAGTCCCGCAAGTGTGAAAATTCCGCTATGATAGGCAACAGCGCGGGCTTGTCCGTCTTGTCCGTCTTGTTGACGACCAAAAAAACACACGGCGCGTTCAGCGTTCCCAACGCCGCGCCGTCCGTTGCCGCGCCCCCCCGCGAAGCGTCGATCATGTACAGCATAACGTCGGAATCCCCCGCGCCCCGCTCCGCCTGCTGCACCATAAACTTCCCCAACTTGTTTTTCGGCTCGTGTATGCCCGGCGTATCAACAAACACAATTTGCGCCGCGTCGTCCGTCACCACGCCGGTCACCCGCGTCCGTGTCGTTTGCGGCTTCGGCGACACCGCCGCGACCTTTTCCCCCAAGATGCCGTTGAGCAGAGTGGATTTCCCGACGTTCGGCCGCCCTACGATAGATACAAAGCCCGATTTGTAGCCGCTCATTTTTGATCAAATCCTTTCACAAACAAATAACTTGCCGCGCAGTAGACCGCCGCCGCCCCCGCCTTGTACGGCGACGACACAACGTCCCGCGCGATTCTATGTAACGCCTCGGGACGCAAAAACAGGAACAAGCCGCAGATGACGGCGCAAAGCGCGGCGACAAATACCGCCCCCGCGCTAACGTCTTTCGCCTTTTTCGCGAGCGCGTCAAATTCTTTCACCGTCAAATCCACCGCCGCCTCGATCGCGGTGTTAAACATCTCGCAAATCAGCACAAGAGCGATCACCAGCACCAACAAAATAACTTGCGTCAGATTGAAACTGTAGTAAGGCGCGATTAGGCAAGCGGTGAGCGCGGCGACGAGGTGAACGCGGAAGTTCCTTTCGTTTTTGATACAGAAGCCCGCGCCGCGAAGCGCGTGTTTGAAACTATCCAATAATTTGCGTGTCAGCATTTTTCTTACGTATAACGGACCCCTCCGCACCGAGGAATTTCCGCTACTTCCCCCCTCTGTTTATTCACTCTCGCGGCAGGTGTAACCCGCGCAAGATTTCCTCCTGTTTCGCGAACATTTCAGTTTCGTCCTCCTCATGGTCGTAGCCCATAAGGTGCAGCATGGCGTGGGCGGTCAAAAACGCCGTTTCCCGCTCCAGCGTGTGTCCGTAAAGCCGCGCCTGTTCCTGTGCGCGTTCCAACGATATGACAATATCGCCCAACGCCTCACCGTCCAAATTGCCGTCGTCGTCGTACAGGGGAAAGGAAAGCACGTCTGTGGGCGCGTCCTTGCTGCGGTACCGCAGATTCAGCGCGTGAATCGCCGCGTCGTCCGTAATCAGGACGCTCACATCGATTTGCGGCGCGTCCTCATACG
>JAIRSR010000054.1 GCA_031255355.1 Clostridiales bacterium | reverse complement strand
GAAACGTTCTCGAACCACCCCGTAGCGCGGTCTGTCCGGGGCGCGTACAGCGGTGAGGTTCGCCGGGACGCAATCCGCGAATACGCGGAAATCCCGGGGCAGGGCGTCCGCGCGGTCATTGACGGCGATACCGTTCTGGCGGGAAGCGGGAGCCTCCTGCGCGGCGAGGGCGTGGCGTTTGAGGAATCCCCGACGGCGGGAACAACGGTATACATCGCGGTAAACCGGCGTTACGCGGGCTGCCTTACCGTATCCGACGAGGTCAAAGAGGACGCGAAAGCGGCAATCGCGGGACTGAAAGCCGTTGGCGTGAAAAGGACCGTCATGCTCACCGGCGACGACGCGGCGGTGGCGAACGCGGTCGCGGAAACGCTCGGCATAGACGAGTGCCACGCGCGGCTGTTCCCCGCCGATAAAGTATCGATTCTGGAGCGTCTGGAGGGGCAAGCAAGGCGCAAAGCAAAACTTGCCTTTGTGGGCGACGGCATCAATGACGCGCCTGTGCTGGCGCGCGCGGACGTAGGCGTGGCAATGGGGGGAATCGGCTCTGACGCGGCAATCGAAGCCGCAGACGTGGTACTCATGACGGACGAACCCTCCAAACTGATTGACGCGGTAAGAATCGCAAAGCGGACGAAAAAAATCGTGTGGCAAAATATTATATTCGCGTTGGGCGCGAAAAGCGTGTTTTTGATTTTAGGCGCGTTCGGCGCGGCAAGCATGTGGGAAGCGGTGTTCGCGGACGTAGGCGTTACCCTGTTGGCGGTGTTGAATGCCGCGCGTTCGGTACGCACAGACCTATTTGACAAACCAAAACACGGCGGCGAAAGCGGTATTTTTTCCGCGTGAACCCACGCGGGGAACCCGCTAATAAACAAATTATTACAGGAACCCCTGCGGTTTGCCCACACGAAAAAAATCCTCACTTTTCCGCTCGTGCTTGGATTGCCGAATAGGTCTTTACCAAATAGGTCTAAATAGGCCTAAAAAAACGAGGAACCGCGTTGTTAGCGGTTCCTCACTTGTATATCTTACATCTCTCAAATTACAGTTGCGGTTCAAAGTTCAAATCCGCGACACTTTTCGCAATATCCTCATCTGTGGGAGCGTAATTTTCCAACTTCCCGGCGTTATAATCGGCGTAAGCGGCGAGGTCAAAATTACCGTTCCCGGTCAGCCCGAACAAAATGGTTTTCGCCTCCCCGCGCTCTTTGCACTCCAGCGCAACGTCAATCGCGGCCTTAATCGCGTGAGCGGACTCCGGCGCGGGTAAAATCGCCTCATGTTTCGCGAACAGCACAGCGGCATCAAACACTTCTTTTTGCCCGACCGCCCTTGCCTCGTCGAGGAACCCGTCGTGGTACAGTTGGCTCAGCACAGGCGACATACCGTGATACCGCAAGCCGCCGGCGTGAATACTTGTCGGAATAAAACTACTGCCAAGCGTGTACATTTTCGCGAGGGGAGTAATATGCCCCACGTCGCAAAAATCGTAAGTAAACTTCCCGCGCGTAAACGAGGGACACGCGGAAGGCTCCACCGCGATAAAGTAGGGCTTCGCCTTGCCGGTCAGCCGGTCCTGCATAAAGGACGACATCAACCCGCCGAGGTTCGAGCCGCCGCCCGCGCTGCCGATTACGTAATCGGGGTATTCGTCAACGGCCTCCAACTGCGCCTTGGACTCCATGCCGATAATCGACTGATGCAACAGCACCTGGTTCAGCACCGACCCCAAACTGTAGCGGGTGTTGGGAGTGCTCACCGCCATTTCAATCGCCTCACTAATCGCGGTGCCGAGGCTGCCTGTGTTGCCGGGGTCTTTCGCCAAAATCGCCCTGCCAATTTCGGTGGTGTCGCTTGGGCTGGCGAACACGTTCGCGCCGTATGTTTCCATAATATCCTTGCGGTACGGCTTCTGTTGATAACTCACTTTCACCATATAAACGCGAAGCGGCATGTCAAAGTAAGCGCAAGCCATAGCAAGAGCCGTCCCCCATTGCCCCGCGCCGGTTTCGGTGGTAATCCGCGCGATTCCTTGCTTTTTGTTGTAATACACCTGCGGCACAGCGGAGTTTAACTTGTGACTGCCGGAGGTGTTACTGCCCTCGTATTTGTAGTAAATCCGCGCGGGCGTATCCAGCAAACGCTCCAGTTGATACGCGCGAATCACGGGCGAGGGACGGTATAATTTGTAGTATTCCAATACTTCCTCGGGAATGTCAATGTAGCGTTCTAAAGAAACTTCCTGCTTGCACAACTCTTCCGCGAATACAGGAGTCAAATCCTCCGGCGCGGCGGGCTTCATGGTGCGCGGGTTGATGTAGGGCGCGTGTTGCGTAGGCATGTCCGCGCGGACGTTGTACCATTGCTTCGGCATCTGCTCTTCCGTCAGCAGTATGCGGTTCGGGACTTTTTTTGACATAATAATACCTCCGTTAAAATAAATTTTTAGCAGAGGATAAGAACAATACTATTCCGTTCGCTCAACTCATCTCAACCATTCTCAACCAATCTCATCTCTGCTATGAAATAGCATACCACAAATTTTTAGCGTTGTCAATACCGGATTTTCAAATTTTTCAACAATTTTTAATTTTTTATTTGCTACAGGATTGGACAAAAAGCGTGTGACATGGTAAAATATAGCCATGAAAACAACAACAAAACCAACAAACCAAACCT
>JAIRSR010000265.1 GCA_031255355.1 Clostridiales bacterium | reverse complement strand
GCGGAAAAGGGCGGCTGCGGAGAGTGTCAAACCTCCTGCCAATCGGCGTGTAAAACGTCTTGCACCGTCGCCAATCAGAAGTGCGAAAGCAAGCGGTAACCACTGCCGTTATCGGACTGTCGGGGACTTAGAGGCTGTCTAAACGCTCCTCACGGAGGGTCATATTGAGAGGATTTTTTGTCAGACAAGGCAAATTTTTGAAGTAATAATTTGTTTGTGACAAGGAAATTTAACGCCGTATGGCGGAAAATCCGCCCATATGCCGCCGCGCATGAGAGTTTAGACAGGCTCCCGAAAAAGACTAACATCGCGTTAGTCTTTTATTTGACTTGTTTATCCGGCAAAGGGACATTTGTGCAAAAAAACGCCGCGTCGCGGCACAGAGGGGAATCTATGGTACATACGTTCAGAATTAACGATACGAATATCGCCGTTGACGTCAACAGCGGCGCGGTACACGAGGTCGGCGGCGTTGCCTTTGACCTCCTCTGTGCGCATGGTGAAAAATTCGCGGGGCAATGCCCGCAAAGTCTGATCAACGCGCTGGACAAGTACCGCGCGGAGGACGTTGCGGAGGCATACGGCGAACTCGCGGAACTATGCGAAGCGGGTCTGCTGTTCAGCGAGGACGCCTACGCCGCCCGGGGGACGCAAAGAAACCCTGTGATTAAGGCGTTGTGTTTGCACGTTTCGCATGACTGCAACTTGCGTTGCGGCTACTGCTTCGCGGGCACGGGGGACTTTCACGGCGAACGGTGCGTTATGACGGAGGAAACCGGGCGCAAGGCGATTGATTTTGTAATCCAACGCTCGGGCGGCAGACGGAATATAGAAATCGACTTTTTCGGCGGCGAACCTCTGATGAATTTTGAGGTTGTGAAAAAACTCACCGCCTACGCGCGGGAGCGGGAAAAGACGCACGGCAAGAACTTCCGTCTGACGCTCACCACGAACGGCGTACTGTTAGACGCGGACAAGTTGGCGTTCATCAACGAACACATGAGCAACCTTGTGCTAAGCATAGACGGACGCAAGCGGGTCAACGACCATATGAGGAAAACGGTGAACGGCGGCGGCAGTTACGAGTTGATTTTACCACGGCTCAAGGCGGCGGCGCAATCGCGGAAGCAAGATAATTACTACGCGCGGGGGACGTTCACGCGCTGCAACCTTGATTTTTGCGCCGATGTGCTGCACCTCGCGGACGAGGGGTTTCGGCAGATTTCCGTAGAGCCTGTCGTGGGCGGCGCGGAAACGGATTACGCGATACGCGAGGAGGACTTGCCGGAAATTTTCGCGCAGTATGAACAACTCGCGGAGGCGTACCTGGAGCGAAGCGGTACGGACGGCTGGTTTAACTTCTTTCATTTTATGATAGATTTAGACCAAGGGCCGTGCGTCATCAAGCGCATGTCCGGTTGCGGCGCGGGCTGTGAATACGTCGCCGTTACCCCGGACGGTGAAATTTACCCTTGTCATCAGTTCGTCGGGAATAGGGAGTTCCTCATGGGAAGCGTCCACGACGGCAGTTATCATGAGGAAAAAGCGCGGGCGTTCGCCGCCGCGAACGTCTACACCAAGCGGCAATGCGGGGACTGCTGGGCGAAATTCTATTGCAGCGGCGGCTGTCACGCGAACGCCTACCGCTTTGGCGGCGCGATTTCAGAGCCGTATGCCGTCGGCTGCGCGATGGAGAAAAAGCGCATCGAGTGCGCATTGTACATCAAGGCGAAGCAACTTGCGGCGGGTGTTTGACGCGGAATACGGCAACTTGACTTTTGTCGGCATTTTTGTCGGCAGTGAAGTTTCGGGGAAAGTCAAACCGCCATACTAAATCTTGTTTTAAGGAGAAATTGTTATGAAACTGAACATCGTCAAGGACCTACTCGGGGCGCGGCTGTTGACGGGGGAATCGGACGAGCGGCTGGCGCGGTTTGACATTCATTCCGCTTGCGGAAGCGACTTGATGAGCGACGTGCTTGCCTTTGTGAAAGACCAAGGGCTGCTGCTGACCGGGCTGGTCAATCCGCAGGTCATCCGCACTGCGGAAATGATGGACGTCGTCGCCATTTGCTTTGTGCGCGGGAAAACGCCGGACGAAAGTGTCCTCGCCCTCGCGCGGGAACGCGGTATGCCGATTTTGACGACCCGCTACCCGCTGTTTATCGCGTGCGGACGGCTGTACAACGGCGGGCTGACATGCGGGGAGGAGTAACCCCTATGGACAATAAAATCATATTGAGTTATGAAATTGACGGCGGCAATTTTTCCGGCGCGGGGGAGGCCTCCAGTTCGGTGAAAAAGGTGCTGAAACAGTTGGGAGTGGATTCCGACATTATACGGCGCGTCGTGATTTCCATGTACGAAGCGGAGATTAACGCCGTGATCCACGCCGGGGGGGGACGCGCGGAAGTTGAGATTTCCCCGGATAAAATTTACGTCAAATTTACCGACGACGGCCCCGGAATCGCGGACGTGCAACAGGCAATGCGGGAGGGATTTTCCACCGCGTCGCAAAAAATCCGCGAAATGGGCTTCGGCGCGGGAATGGGCTTGCCGAACATCAAAAGTTATACCGACGAAATCCGCATTACCTCGGATGTAGGTAAGGGTACCGTGGTGGAAATGGTTGTGTACCTTCAAGAGCCTGTCCAAAAATAATTGAGGTGGTTTTCATGAAACCGTATTTTCATTCCGTCACGCTGGACCGTGAAAAATGCAAGGGCTGCACCAACTGCATCAAGCGATGTCCGACGGAGGCAATCCGTGTGCGGGACGGCAAGGCGAAAATCATTAAGGAACGCTGTATCGACTGCGGCGAGTGTATCCGTGTATGTCCCTACCACGCGAAAAAAGCCACTACCGACGATTTTGACAGGATTTTTGATTTCAAATACAGAATCGCCCTTGTCGCGCCCGCCATGTACGCGCAATTTAAGGATAAGCCGGATGTGAACGCCATTCTGACCGGAGTAAAGGCACTCGGCTTTGACGACGTGTTTGAGGTCGCCCGCGCCGCAGAACTTGTGACGGCGGCGACCAAGGAGTTGATGCCCGCCGACGCGTCGCGGCCGCTGATTAGTTCCGCTTGTCCCGCCGTAATGCGCTTGATCCGCGTCCGTTTCCCCGATTTGATTCCGAACGTCGTGCCGTTGCTCGCGCCGATCGAGTTGGGGGCGTGGCTTGCCAAGGAACGCGCGATTATCGCGACAGGGCTGAACCCTGCGGAAATCGGCGTGTTTTTCATCACGCCGTGCGCCGCGAAAGTGACGAGCGCGTATGTGCCGATCGGCGTGGAAAGTTCCCTTGTGGACGGCTGTATCGCCATGAAAGATATGTATTTGCGGCTGCTCCCCGCGATGAAGCGGCTGACGCGCTATGAAAACCTGGCGACGGCGGGGTTGGAGGGCATCGCGTGGGCGAAAAACGGCGGCGAGGGTTCCGCGCTCAACAGTGAGCGGTATATCGCGGTGGACGGTATATGGAACGTGATTAAGGTGTTGGAGGAAGTGGAAAACGGAAAAATCGACGATATTGTCTTTGTGGAAGCGTCCGCGTGTGTGGGCGGCTGTGTGGGCGGGCCGCTGACGGTGGAAAACGCGTTTGTCGCGAAAACGCGGATTCAGTCCGTGTTGGAAAACACGTCGCTTGCCCCCTCGCCGTACCTGTGGAGTGACGAGATCAAAAACGCCGTCAAATGGCGCAAGCCGGTGGAGTTCGCGCCGGTGATGACGCTGGACGGCGATATGGTGAAAGCCATGCGGAAGTTAGAGCATTTGGAAGCGATTTACGAGCAGTTGCCCCGCTTGGATTGCGGCTCGTGCGGCGCGCCGTCGTGCCACGCCCTCGCGGAGGATATTGTGCGCGGCTTCGCGCGGGAAACGGATTGTGTATTCAAACTGCGGGAGCGCGTGAAGCATTTGGCAATGGAAATGGTGGAGTTGGAGGGACAGGGCTTCGGACAGGGGAATAAAACGCCGAAGCAGTCATAAGAGGGAGGAATTAGTTTGAAAAAATTTATGAAAAAAACGGGAGTATTGGCAATGGCGGTTATGTTGCTTTTCGCGCCGTCGGCGGTTTCCGCGTCATTGGCGGGTTCCGCGTCGCACAGAGTGACGCGGGCGGCGGGGGAACGGCTTGCGCTTCAAATTGTAACGCCGTATTTTGACGGCTTCCCCGGCGCGGAAACGGTGAACCGCTTGCTTCGCGATTTGACGCTGGACGCGGCGGGTGAGGCGAACGCTACGGCGCGGACGCTTGCGGAAGCGGAGGGCGAAGCGTCCTGCGTTACCCTTGATATTTGCTATGATTACAACACTTCGGGCGATTTGCTGTCCGTATGGCTGACCGCCGACTACTACGCGGGCGGTGCGCACCCGCTCCGCTGGCTGAACGCCGTTACGCTCAACACCGCGACCGGGGAAGTCTACGGCTGCAATGACCTGCTGCAAGGCGGCGCGGACGCGCTGACGGAACAAATCATAGCCGCCATAGACGAGAACCCGGAGGAGTATTTTGAAAATTACGCCGAAGTGGTTCGCGCGAAAAACGGCGATTTTCGTTTTTACGTAGACGGCGACAGGCTGATTGTGTATTTTGACCTGTATGAAATCGCGCCCTACGCTACGGGGCTTCGCCGCTTTGCCTTTGACGCGTCGGCGTTGGACGGACTGCTTGCGGACGGAATCGCGGAAGCGGTGAACGGCGGCAAACCCCTCGGCGCGGCGCGTTTTAACGGCAAAGACGCGGAACTCCCGAACGGCGCATCCGTCAAAACCGCCTATATCGGCGCGGACGGCGCGGTGATGGTTCCGCTGCGGCAAACCGCTGAAGCGTTGGGCTATACCGTAGGTTGGAACGAGAGCGACGGCGCAATCCTCGCACAGGGCTTCACGGCGGGGGCGGTTAGTTTTGTCCAAGAGGGCGGCGCGGCGTACAGCGCGTTCGGCACCCC
>JAIRSR010000252.1 GCA_031255355.1 Clostridiales bacterium | reverse complement strand
ACGGAAAATCACGAGCATAAATAAAGTGTATAACAGTTTTTTCCTTAAATCCGGAATTTTCCAAGCATTTCTGATGGTCTGAAACACCTTAAATCACCTCAACCTTTCCTCCGGCCTTAGTGATTTTCTCCTCCGCAGTTTTGGAAAATCTTTTGGCTTTTACCGTCAATCCCTTTTGCAGGTCGCCTCTGCCAAGAATTACGATTCCGTCGTTAATCTTAGAAATAACACCCGCTTCCTTCAAAAGCGGCGCGGTGATTTCCGTACCGGCATCAAATTTATTTAACTCCTCAACGTTCACCTCTACGTAATGCTTCGCGAAAATATTTGTAAAGCCGCGCTTCGGTAACCGTCTGTACAGAGGCATCTGTCCGCCCTCAAAGCCGGGACGCACACCGCCGCCGCTTCGGGCGTTTTGACCCTTATGCCCCTTGCCCGCCGTTTTACCGTTGCCGCTTGCGTGACCTCTGCCCTTGCGCTTCGGCGCTTTGCCCGAACCCGCCGCCGGAGACAATTCACATAGTTTCATTTTGCCACACCTCCTCTTTGTTTTACTTTATATCTCCTCAACCGTAACTAAATGCCGGACTTTTTCCACCATTCCCCGGATTTGAGGCGTGTCGTTATGCGTAGCGTTCCCACGGATTTTACGCAGTCCGAGCGCGGCGACAGTAGCAATTTGGTCGTCCTTCCTGCCAATCGTGCTTCGCACAAGCGTAACCTTTAACTTCTTAGCCACCTTTTTTCCCTCCTTAGAGCCTGTCTGAAAATCTCAACGCACAGGGTTTTATGCGCCCGCCGCGCCCGCCGCGTCCGCTTTGCCGCGGTACACATGCGCCGCAGAAATGCCGCGCTGTTTCGCGACCATATCACCGCTGCGCAACGCCGCCAATCCCTCGATCGTCGCGTTTACGACGTTCCTCGGGTTGTTGGAGCGCAACGATTTCGCGCGTATGTCGTGAAGCCCGGCAAGTTCCAACACCGCGCGCGCCGAACCTCCCGCGATCACGCCGGTACCCTCCGTCGCCGGTTTGAGCAACACCTCACCCGCGCAATACTTGCCTACGATCTCATGCGGTATCGTGGTTCCCACAATGGGAACGGTAATCATATTCTTTTTCGCGTCCTCAATGCCCTTGCGAATCGCGTCGGGTATTTCGGCGGCCTTGCCCATGCCGCAACCAACATGGCCGTTTTCGTCCCCGACGACGACCAACGCGCTGAACCGGAAGGTTCTGCCGCCCTTGACGACCTTGGCAACACGATTTATGGTAACAACTTTTTCTTTAATATCAAGCGTCCCCGCGTCAATTTGCTTTGCCATAAACTCACCTCTTTTTTATAAATCAAAATTCCAAGCCGCCCTCGCGCGCGCCGTCGGCAAGTTCCTTAACGCGCCCGTGATACAGGTACCCGCCGCGGTCAAAAACCACCTGCTTGATCCCCGCGCCTGCGGCCTTTTCCGCTACCAACTTCCCAACCGCTTTCGCGGCGGCGGCGTTCCCGCCGTAATTTGACTTCAAAGACGCGTCAAGCGACGACGCCTGCACCAAGGTAACGCCTTTTTCGTCGTCAATAATCTGCGCGTATATGTTTTTCAAACTTCTGTAAACGTTCAATCTCGGGCAACCGGCAGTGCCGCTGATTTTCTTGCGTA
Organism: Clostridiales bacterium; assembly: GCA_031255355.1. Classification (GTDB taxonomy): domain Bacteria; phylum Bacillota; class Clostridia; order Monoglobales; family Firm-18; genus JAIRSR01. Next base: position 4,544 of record JAIRSR010000252.1, on the reverse strand, counting down.
CCCGCGCGTGCCGCCTTTTCCTCGCGATATTGCTTCCCGTTTTCTTAATCACACGCTTCACTCCTTCCGTAATACTTCTATCCGTAACACTTTGATACTTCCGTCTGACGTTTTCCCCGCCGTAAATCTCGAAGTTACGCCGCGCTGCTACGCCGCGTACCGGGCGGTATTATTTCTTTTTCGCCCCCGCCTTACCTTCTTTTCTGCGGATACGCTCGTCCGAATATTTGATCCCCTTGCCCTTATACGGCTCGGGCGGTCTTTTCTCACGGATTTTTGACGCGACGTGACCTACCAGTTGCTTGTCCGCGCCCTTTACGATGATTTGGTTCGGCGCGGGAACCTCGATTGAGATGCCCTCCGGCTCCTCCATTTCAACAGGGTGCGAATAACCAAGGGTCAGCACAAGTTTCTTTCCCTGTTTCTGCGCACGGTAACCTACACCGTTAATGTCAAGCGTTTTGCTGTAACCGTTGGTAACGCCCTCCACCATATTGGCGACCAGCGTCCTCGTCAAGCCGTGCAACGCCTTATGCGTCTTTTGCTCGGACGGACGCGTCACGGTAACTACCGCGCCGTCGGCCTTTATGATCATATCCCTGTGCAATTCCCGGGAAAGCGTTCCGTTCGGCCCCTTTACGACCACGCGGTTTTCGCCGTCAATCTTAAAATCAACCCCGGCGGGAATTGTAACAGGCATTTTGCCTATACGTGACATTGATTTCACCTCCAACATAATATGCTTCGCAAGCGCGGGAATCCTGTTGATATGGGGTGTTCCCTGTTCATGCGGTCCCTTGTTTCCGCAAGTCCCTGCTTATACAGTCCCCCATTCAGACAAGCCCCTTGCTTTATCTAATGCCCCTTGCTTTATACAAGTCCCTTGCTACCAAATAAACGCGAGAACCTCACCGCCGACGTTTTCACGCCGCGCCCTTTTGTCCGTCATAATGCCCTTGGATGTGGAAATAATCGCAACGCCAAGCCCTTTGAGCACACGCGGCAAATCCTCACGGTTCGCGTACACCCTCAACCCGGGCTTAGACACCCTTTTCAGCCCCACGATCACCTGTTTTTTGCCCTCGCCGTACTTCAGCCAAATCTTTATGTTACCCTGTCTTTCATCGTTGATGACCTCATACTTCTTGATGTAGCCTTCCTCAAACAAGATTTTGGCGATTGCCTTTTTCATATTGGAACCCGGAACGTCAACCGTTTCATGTTTCGCGCCGCTTGCGTTTCTGATTCTTGTAAGCATATCCGCAATAGGGTCTGTTATTTGCATAATGTAACCTCCTTCCGGTATAAAAGCCAAAAATGTTGACCGCCGCCTTGACGCGTATGGCAGTCTGACTTTTTACTGATTAAATAGATTGGGAAAAAGTCAAGCCCGGGCGGTATTCCTCCCCGCAAAGGGAACAATCCGCGCCCATGTGTCCGCGTGAACCGCCGCCCTTTTACGGCGCACCCGCTTTTCACGGCGCACCGCTCTTTTACGGCGCACCCGCGTTTCACGGCGCACCCGCATTTCACGGCGCACCCGCTCTTTGTACGGCGCACCCGCGTTTTACCAACTTGCTTTTTTCACGCCGGGGATTTTGCCCTCGTGAGCCAACGCTCTAAAACAGATTCTGCAAATCCCGAACTTCCGCAGGTAAGCATGGGGTCTGCCGCAAATTTTACAGCGGTTGTAGGCACGAACCTTGAATTTCGGCGCTCTTTGCTGTTTTAATATCATTGCTTTTTTAGCCACTAATAAATCCTCCTCGCCATCAATGAATCCTCCCGCTTAACCGCGTACAAACGGTGCGCCCATTAACGTCAGCAGTTCCTTTGCTTCCTCGTCGGTTTTCGCGGTGGTGACAAACACGATGTCCATACCCCGAACCTTTTCCACCTTGTCGTAATCGATTTCGGGGAAAATCAACTGTTCCTTGATCCCGAACGTGTAGTTCCCCCTACCGTCAAACGCGTTGGCGTTAATTCCCCGAAAGTCACGCACACGGGGTAACGCCACGTTAAACAGACGGTCTAAAAACTCATACATTCTGTCGCCCCGCAGCGTTGTTTTGCAACCGATACTCATACCCTCACGGAGTTTATACGCCGCGACGGACTTTTTCGCCTTGGTCACCAACGCCTTTTGCCCTGTAATCAGCGCCATATCGCCCGCCGCCGCGTCAAGCGCCTTGGCGTTGTCTTTCGCGTCCCCGACGCCCATGTTGACGACGATTTTATCAATTTTCGGGATTTGCATAACGCTGGTATATTCAAATTTTTTCATAAGCGCAGGCGCGACTTCTTTTTGATAAAACTCTTTCATTCTTGCCATCGGTCTATGCCATCTCCTTCCGCGCGTTAGATTATTTCGGCGCAGTGCTTGCATACGCGGGCGATTTCCCCGCTTTCAAGCACCTGTCGTCCTATTCTGGTCGGACGTCCGCATTTGCCGCAAATGTGCATGACCTTGGAAGCCCTGATAGACGTTTCTTGGTGGATAATCCCGCCGGTATCGCCTTGCCTCCTCGGTTTTTTATGCTTTACAGCCATTGCCACGCCCTCAACGATCACGGCTTCGCTCTTTGGAATCACGGTAAGAACTTTTCCCTTTTTGCCCTTATCCTTGCCCGAAAGAACCACCACCATATCGCCTTTTTTGATATGCAGTTTTCTGTTCAATCCTGCCAACCTCCTATACGTAGCATGAACCCCGCAACGCGTCCATGCTGAAATTCACCGCGTGATCGGGTCTGTTTGAAACATAGCCGCGCCCCCGCCGGAAAAACCCTTGTGATATTTCGCGAAAATTATTAACCGAATCAACTTTCAGTTTGCGGTTAATCATTTTCAGCGGAATACCCGCGCGGGCATTTTCGCGAAGTTCCGCGCCGTTCCCCCGCCATGAAAGCACCCCGACCGCTTGTTAAAGCACCCGAACCACTGTTCAAGCGTTTCGACCGCCGTTCAAGCGTGCCGAACCGCCAACAAAGCATCCGAACCGCTGTTCAAGCGTGCCGAACCGCCATTCAAGCAGCCCAACCGCCGTCTAAAGTACTTCCGGCGCGAGGGAAAGAATTTTCATATACTCCTTGTCACGAAGTTCTCTCGCGACCGGGCCGAAAATACGCGTTCCCCGGGGGTTTTTGTCGTCCCTGATAATGACCGCCGCGTTCTCGTCAAACTTAATATAGGAACCGTCCTGCCGCCGCACGCCCTTGACCGAGCGAACGATAACCGCTTTTACAACGTCGCCTTTTTTTACAACCCCGCCGGGCGTTGCTTTTTTGACCGAAGCAATAACCACGTCGCCGACGTTGCCGTAATGCCTGACCGAACCGCCCATCACACGGATGCACATGATCTCTTTCGCGCCTGTGTTATCCGCGACTTTCAAAAGTGTTTGCTGCTGTACCACGGTGATGTCCTCCTCTCAACCATTAAAAATAAATTCGTTTCGCATCTGATTCGTTACCGCGCCCGTTGCGTTTTGGTAAAATTTGATACATTCCGCAAACTTCCGCAAACCTCGCAACCACCGCCGGAACCGCGCGTCAGACGAACCGCGCTTCCCTGTATTCCGTCAGCCGCGCCGGGCAACACACCGCAACACACCGCACCGCGCCGCACTTTTTTCGGGAACACGCCTTGATTTATCATTATTTCGCCTTTTCGATAATCTCCACAAGCCGCCATCTCTTGTCCTTGGAGAGCGGCCTTGTTTCCATCACCCTCACCTTATCGCCGGCGCCGCACTCGTTGTTCTCGTCATGCGCCTTGAGTTTATAGGTGCGCTTGATTACCTTTTTATAAAGAGGATGCTTTACGCTGTCCTCGATGGCAACCGATATGGTCTTATCCATTTTATCACTGACGACCTTGCCGATTCTGGTTTTTCTGTAATTTCTGTCTGACAACTAAATCCCTCCTTATTTCGCGGCTTTCAACGCATCCTCTTTGAGCAATGTATTGATTCTGGCAATGGTTTTCTTTACCTCGACGATTCTCATGGGGTTATCGAGTTGGTTCGTCGCTTGCTGGAACCTTAGGTTAAACAACTCTGTTTTCGAGGTTCTGAGTTGCTCCTCCAACTCCGTGACGGATAAATCTCTTAATTTGCTTATTTTCATTTGCTTTCACCCTCACTTTCCTTGGGGATGAACTTGCATCTAACAGGCAACTTGTTTGCCGCGAGGCGCATAGCCTCCCGCGCGTCGTCCTCACTGACCCCGCCGATTTCAAACATCACTCTGTTCGGCTTCACGACGGCGACCCAATATTCCGGCGAGCCTTTACCGCTGCCCATGCGTGTTTCTGCGGGCTTTTGCGTTACCGGCTTATCGGGGAATATTTTAATCCACACCTTACCGCCTCTTTTGATGTAACGCGTCATCGCGATACGCGCGGCCTCGATTTGATTCGCCGTAATCCATGCGGGCTCCGTCGTTACCAAACCTATGTCGCCGTATGTCAATTTGTTGCCGCGCGTCGCCCTGCCCGTCATTCGCCCGCGATGCACCTTGCGGCGTTTTACCCTTTTAGGCATT
>JAIRSR010000229.1 GCA_031255355.1 Clostridiales bacterium | reverse complement strand
GGAAGCGTTCAGCAACTGCGCCGTGACCAATTCCTTCCGCCGCGCTGACGGCAAAGTCCCCGCAGCGGTTAAATATTGCTTTTGTGTGCCGTCCACCGTTTCAATCGACACCGTCACTTGAAAGAAAGACGTTTCGTCCGCGTCGCCGCCAAGCGCGGCGGGTATGCCGAGCGTCATGGCACAAAGGGTTACGCACAGTACCTTTTTGAGGCAATTCATAAAGATCACTCCTATGCTATTTATCGTCTATTGTAAAACTCACCGTGAAACTTCCATCAAAGGTTCAAGCGAAGTTTTGTTCCAAACATATATTTCCGACGTTTGCGCGTCGGGCGGAAGCGGTAAAACCTGTTCGCCGAGCGCGGTAAAATCAAGCGCGTCCGCGTATACCTTGGTAAGCGCGTTGCCCCCGCCGCGAACGGCTATGTAAGCGATTGCGCCTTGTAGCGGGGCGGTGAGGCGGTTTTGCAGGACGACGCCGCTTACCGTGCGTGAGGTTGCGGCAACCGCAAAGGTTTTGACCAAGGTGTTGTTTTCCAAATCAAGCTCGAACGCCTTGGTATCGGTGGTTATGACCCACGTGTTCCCGCCTGTCGGTACCGCGCGGACACGCGGCGGAGTTTCGCCCTTGTTCGCCCACGCAAACGCGGAAACGGATAGAAATTCCGCGCTGCCCGACGGTTTATCGACCGTAATCGCCTTAACGGTTTTTTCGGCGTTGGTTTTATCGTTGCGCACCGTCACTTGTGACACCGACGCGCCGCCTGTGAACGATTGGTAATGGGTGGTTGTGTTCGCGCCGTTTATCGTGATTACGCCGTTTTCCGTGGTAATCTCCCCGCCCGAAAAATAGCGCAATTGCGCCGTTTTCGGCGTTGAAATATCATCCGCGACAATCAGTATATTTGGTTTTATGTAAACCACATGACGGCGGAACTTGGCAAGCGCGGCACTTGACGGATACGCCGGCGCGGCGTCAAGCGCGGCATAAGTTACACCGCCGTCAAACCGCGTTTGAAGAATTTGCGGCTTTGCCGCAACGAGTTCCTCCGAAAGGGCGAACCACGCGCCCCCTCCGCCGCCGAGCTGCCCCGCGCCGTCCACCAACAGCGTGTTGTGATTTTCGGTGTACTTGTTGGAATAGCCGTCATCCGTCAATATTCTGTCGCCGTTTGAATAAACCGAAACATGCCCTCTATCGGGGTGGACGTGCGGCGCACCCCAATCCTCCGGCGGGATGGCGGTGTTCAGTTCCCAAACTCTGTGTCCCATATACGGAGCGCAAATGAGCGATACCACGCTTTGCTCCGCCCCCTCTCCGCCGCGCGAGGTGATGATGCCCATGTCGCCGAAATACATATCGGGCTTGTAACCCGCAAGCGTCGCGGGTTCGATCGACGGGTCATACCATAATATCCCGCAAAGGTCGGCGTTGTTGCCTTTCAACCGCTTCGCGTCAAGCAAATCAGCAACTGTTTGCGCCTCGGCTACGCCGTATTCCCGCGCGAGTTTGCGCAGCACTGCGGGCATTTCGTTGCCGTCTGCGGCGTTATCCGGTTCGCTGTCGCCGAAGTTGATTACGTCGTTCACCGCCAAGCCGTTTTCGGGCAAAACATGCGCTATGCCGTAATCGGCGGTGTTTTGAAGCCATTCGGACGTTCCGTAATAATCCACACCCGCCGCGCGGGCAATATCGGTGAACCGCAAAAGGCTTGCCATGCCGTACGCCCAATACATAATACCCTCGTGGCTCGCGCCGTCGCCGCCCATATCGAATAGCGTTTCTTCATATAAGTCACACGCGCGTTGAAGCCAGTCCAACCCTTGCGGGTCGGTATCCGCTATCGCGAAGCCCGCCGCCGCAAGCCCCGTGAGGCAAATCCAACGGTGGTTTTGGAGCGGTTGTTGTATCAACCGTCCGTTCATGGCGTTCCAGGTCGCGCGGTACATCGCCTTGCCCTTGGTTTGGAGGGTTTCGTACAGCGTTTCACGCACCTCGGCGTTTAACGCCGAACCGCACCAATTATACGCGATCGCCATCGCGTATAGCATATGCCCCGCAACGAGGTCACAGTTTTCGACATTCTCACGTCCCCAATAGGGGTACGCGCATATGCCCGCGACCCACGCGTTCAACTTGGTCAAAATCGCGGCGCGTTTCGCCGCGTCCGACCGCAACCTGTATGCCGCCGCCAAGTACCCGACGTTCATCGACGTACCGCGAAGCCAACCGTCGTTTTTATCGGTAGTGATAAAATCATACGGCGGCGGGTTTGCGCCGCGCCCCTCCGCGCGGGCATACAGCACGGCAAGCATTTGCGCGTAACGCGGGTCTGCCGCGTTCGCGGCAATGTTCGCCAGCGTTTCATCGGCAGCCATAACGCGCGTACCCGCCGGGACGTTGAAGTGATACCGCCGTTCGGGGCGTATGCTGCTTTGCGTACCCGCGATCCCCATAGGGATAATGTCCGCCTCACCGCTGATCATCCACGCGTCAATACGGCAATTCGCCTCGCGGTATTTGAAACTGAACGTGTGCTCTCCCGCAGTGAGTACCGGGGCCTTGAGGTTCACCCACTCCCAACCGTTTGTAACGGGGAGGGAAATGAGTTCAAAGCCCACTTCGCTTTCATCCTCTTTAAGAAAGAACGAATCGCTGCCCTGATTCACCGCGTTTAGACGGATCCAGACGGAATACGCGTCAGTTTTCGGCACGGAAAAAGTGTACCGCGCGTTCAGTTCCCCCGAAGCGGTGTTCAGCGGCGACCCCGACGGAGCGTAGATATATTGCCCGCCCGAAGCGGACGGATCGTCAAAAGTCGTGACCCGCCCCGAAAGCGGCACACTTTCCGCCTCGATTTTCAGCCAAAAGTCTGCGGCTTCCCCCGCCGAAACAACGGCGGGGCAAACGGACAGGAACACGGCGGTAATCACAAGCGCGGCAACGGCTTTACTGTGCCTCATAATAAGTCTTCCTCTCCCCAGCCCGGGTACAACAGCAGATTATCGGCAAAAAACTCTACAATGTCGTCGTCGGGCGAATAGCAGTCCACGCGGAACTGTGTCGCGCCCTTAGACCAATCGAACACATATCCGCTTGAAAGGGACATATACCGAAAGCCCGCGCCCTTGTAATACAGTTTGCCGTCGATATAGGTGTCAAAAATCTGCCGGTCAATATCCGCCTCTATTTTGATGTGATACCATTTGCCCGGTATATAGGTGCGGATTACCGCCTCGCGGTCTACATCGTAAACGCGTATGTCGCCTGTCGGGGCAATTGATGCCAACTGCGCTCCCGTGCGGTTGCTGTCGTACAGCACGATGCGCTTTTGCCCCGCCGCAGTTTCGGCGCGGTAATCGCCCTCAATGGTGATTTTGCCTTTGATTGGATTGATTTGATAGGTCGCCTGCGGGTTTTGCGCTCCTTTGGTCATGTAACAGCGCAGGCTCATACCCTTGTCCGTCGCCGCGATTGACGCTTGGTTGTTCACGTCGCCCATTGTGACTTTCCACGGAGTGCGCGGGT
>JAIRSR010000215.1 GCA_031255355.1 Clostridiales bacterium | reverse complement strand
CCGTATCGCGGAGATTGAAATTTTCGGTGAGGAAGTCGCGGAGCCGGAGCCGCCTGACGACCCGCCCGCGCCGATAGATTATGTAAACCTTGCGCCGTCGGCGCGGATTTCCACGGATATTGCGCGGGACGATTCGGAAACGCGCCTCTCCAACCCCGGCAATTTGACGGACGGAGACAAGGGCTGGACGCTGTGGGTGACGCGTCCCGCGCCGTCATTTTCGGAAAAATTCATTCAATTTGACTTCGACAGCGAAGCGACGGTCGGCGGGGCGGCGATTTTCTCTGACGAGGGGTTAGGCGGCATACAGGGGATTCGGCGTATGGGCGTTTACGCCGCCGATTCCCCCGACGGGCCGTGGATTCCGGTGCAAAGCGAATGGCAGATTTTGTGGCAGAATGTGAAGCCGTTCGAGGGGCAGACGCTGGTTTTCGGCAAGCCTGTCGTGTTGCGCAGCCTACGCTTTGTCATTTTGGATATTTATGACACGGTGGAAAGAAAGTTCCGTATTTCAGAGGCTGAACTTTACGGAAAGTTCACGAATTACGGCGAAGCCGTTACAGCGTGGGAGGGTGCGCAGTCAGGCTCCGCAAAGGATTACTTGACCCTTTACGCGGAAATCGGCAGGCTGTTTGCAAGCGAGTTCACCGAGGGACTGCTTACGCGGCTGCAAAACGCCGCCGCGCGTCTGGAGGGATTGCTGACCGCCCGCGCGGAAACGGATAACTATTTACGCGCCGTTACCGTCACCGCCGAAACGATTCTGCACGCGGGCGCGGTGCTTACCGCTGATCTTGCGGGGCCGGGCGGGTTTACAGACCAAATTTCCTTTACGGCGGGGGAGGACGGCGATATTCTGTTCACCTACGCGCTTCCGCAAAACGCGCCCTACGGCGTTTATGAGGTTTCCTTTGCGGGGAAACACGCGTCGGCGGCGTACCACGCGCCAAGCAGCGGCGCGGAGATCCTTTCCTTTGTGTTAGAGGGCGTGACGGCGGAAATTTCCAACAATCATCATATTTCGGCGGTATTGCCGTATCAGACGGATTTTTCCGCGCTGACCGCCGCGTTTACGTTAAGCGAAAACGCCGCGCTGTACCACGGTGAACTTCCGTTGATCAGCGGAATCACAAAGCGCGACTATACCGCACCCGTTACGCTTACGGTAATTGCGGAGGATCATACCGAAGTCACCTATACCGTCACCGTAACGCGGGCGGAAAAGCCCGCGCCAATCTACAAAGGCGGCGGCGGTGGCGGCGGCGCGAAAGGCGCGTCCTTTACCGTCATAGCGGAGGGCGGCGCGGGGGTTGCCGCGCCCGAACCGCCGGCGGTGACTCCCGCCGTTTACGATTATACAGGGCATTGGGCGCAATCGCTGTTTGAATTGTTGATCGCGCGGGGCGTGATTGCGCCGGACGGCGACGGCAATGTATCGCCGAACCGCGCGGTAAGCCGTGAGGAAGCGGCGAAAATCTTAGTAGTAATGTTGGGGATTTCGCCGATAGAGAACCCCTCCGCAGCCTTTTCGGACGTACCCGCAGACGCGTGGTACAGCGGTTATGTCGCGGCGGCGGCGCAAAGCGGCTTGATTCAAGGCGTCGGCGGGGGCTTGTTCGGAAGCGGGCAGAGCCTTAGCAGGCAGGACGCGGCTGTAATTATTTGCCGCGCGCTCGGGCTTACCGCTTCCGCGCCGCAAACAATCGCGGATATAGACCGCGCCGCGCCCTACGCGCGGGACGCGTTGGAAGCGCTTTACGAAAAAGGGGTCATGCGGGGCGGCGGCGACGGCGGGCTGCGTCCCACGGACGCGGTAACACGCGCGGAACTCGCGGCAATGGCAGACCGTGTACTGTAACCGCCGAACCGTTTTTACGGGTTGGTTTTTATCGGGAAAGAGGGGGGCTCACACTATGCTTCGGATAAGAGTATCGGCGCTTTTGCTTTGTTTCATATTACTCATGGGCGTGACCGCCGTTGGCGCGGCGGACAGCGGCGTGAACCTTACGCGCCTTGCGGGGGTCACGCTTTCCACCAACGTACCGGAACTTGGGGGGCACGGCCTTGGCTTAATCAACGACGGCGCGTATGATTCCTCGGTCGGGGGCTTCGCGACGCGCACTGATGTACTGCAAACCACGCCGTGGCCGCATTATATTGATATAGATTTCGGTGAAAATATCGTGCAGGCGGCGACGATGTCGCTGCACGCGTTTTACGCTTCCGGCATGGCGGTGACGGATTTGGACCTCGCGTATTGGATCGACGGCGGGTGGAGGAACGTGCGCGAGGGGCTTACCTTCCGTTGGACGACCATGACGGGCGACAAGGCGGAAACGCGGTCCGCGTTTATCAATTCCCGCTACACCACCACGAAAATCCGTATCATCATCAAGGGCGCGAACCTTGCGGGCGGGGATTACCGTATCGACGAACTTGAGATTTTCGGCAAGGTCACGGGGACGTTGGAGCGGAACGTCGCTTCCGCGCCGGGGGCGGTTTTCGCGCTGAGAAAAGCGGGCGACAACGCGTCACTGCCGAAAAGCGCCGCCGTGGTCTACAGCACGGGAGTTTCCGGCATGGAGGAAGTCGCTTGGGAGGAGGCTGATTTTTCCGTCCCCGGCACAAAGACGATTTCCGGCACACTGGTCAACTATCCCGAGGTGCGGTTGAAAACCCATACGGCGGTTTGGCAGCCCGACGCGGCGTATACCGATTTGCAGGACGATTTGCTCCGCAAAAGTGTGACGCTGCTGGCGCAGGAGGGCTTGTTCTGGGACGGCGGGACGCTGTTTCGCCCGAACGCGCCGCTGACGCGGCTGGAACTTGCGCAAATGCTTTACGCCGCGAAAAAAGCCGTGCCGTTGTACGCGGATTTTTATGACGATATTGACGCGGAACATTTTTATTACGGCGTCATCGGCGCGGTGGCAAACGCGAACCTTGCGGAGATTTTCGCGGGGGAACGCTTTGACGCGGAAACACCCGTGACGGGCGCGGAGTTCGGCGCGGCGTTCGGCATAGCGGAAGCGGCGGACGCTACGGCGGCAATCACGCGGGGCGCGGCGGCAATCGCCCTGACGCGGAGCATCTACGGCGATATTTCCAACCAAACGCTAAAGGTGTTCCGCGATAACGGCAAAGCCGTGCAAAATCCCGATATGGGCTTTATGATTTACTATTACGACTGCTCTACCGTCTCCTACGACAGCAAGTTGGACAGCACAGACCTTTTAGAGGACATTCCCGGGACAAACACCGTTTATCTGCGCTTCCCGTGGTGCCATATCGAGCCGGAGGAGGGCGTGTTCAATTGGTCGTTCATCGACACGCAAATACAACGCTTCGCGCAAGCGGGAAAGAGCGTCATGTTAGGCGTTAC
>JAIRSR010000174.1 GCA_031255355.1 Clostridiales bacterium | reverse complement strand
CATGTTGTTCACGCATGAGGTAAGTTCGCCGTTGATATACGCCTCGATTTCAGTTTTCTTGCTGTTGATCGCGCCAATCATTCTTTGCGCTTCCGCTTCGTCAACGCGGATTTGCGGTGCCGCCATTTTGCTCACTTCCTTTCAATAAATGACCTTAAAAATAGCCCTGATTAGTAATTCAACCCGCTGATTTTGCTGCCGAGTTGCGTGTCCTGTTCGTGCTGTGCGCTGACGCTTCTTTGCATTTTCGTTGCGTATTGCGTCAAAGTGTCATCGACCGTAGTTTTGAACTTGCCGCACGCTTGCTCGAACTTCGCCCTAAAAGCCGTCCCTGTATCGCCGACCCACATACCCTCTGATTTTCGGACTTCACCATTCATCTGGTCAATCAGGCCGTTGAGTTTATCAAGGCAGTTTTTAAGTTGACTGAAACTTTCCTGCATCTTTCCGGTATCTGTAGTGATAAATTCCGCCATTTTCTTTCCCTCCCCTCCGATACGAGATTTTTATATGGAATCTTTCGTATCAATCAATTTAATAATATTCAATCGATTACACGCCCGGCTGTGTTTTGTGACTGCCAACCACCTTGCCGTCCCGCAATACGTTGTGCTGTATGTAGCCGATTTCAAACGGCGGTTCCCCCGCTTGCTCCCGCGCTTTTTTGAGCGCGTCCAGATAGACCGCCCGCATTTCCTCCGCTTGCGCTCTGCCGTGGCTTTCCACCTCGAACAGCCGCAGTTTGTTTGGCGTAATGGAAATCACGTCCGTCGCTTCGTCACGCGGCAGGACAAACGCGGATACGCGAATCTGCTTCCGCGCGGCTTCCGAGTACACGTAAAACTCTTCGATCCCCGCCGCCGTGCCGATTGCGTCCACCAAAACGGATAACTCGCCCAAGGGCAAAATACCGTCCTTTTCGGCGTTCGGCTCAATCAGGGCGCGTTCCTCCAAAATCCGCAGACCGCGCAGGAAACTTTCCGTCATAGCGTGTTCCGTGACTTCCATAGCGGTTCGGAACGGCCACGAAACCAAAACAGCGTCTATTACATTTACTTCGTCAACCGTCAGTTCAAATTTCACCGAAATTCTCCTTTCGTTGTGCCTGTCTAAAATCTTATCGCGGAGGGCAGGCTCTTACAGTTTACCAAAACTTAATGACGCTGACCATTTCATCTAAACCGTCACAAATCGCGTCGCCGAACTCTTTCGGGTGCGTGAAGCCATAGCCGATTGCTGACGTGATGCCGTGAAAGGAGTAATCCGTGGTATCTTTGTTTTCGTTGTAGGAATCTATCGCGATACGCGCCTCTTCGGAAAATACCCCCACTATGTAACTCCATCCGCCCGTAGCGGCTGCCGCCGCCGGGCTTTTAATCAGTCCGTTGACCGCGCCCCACGCGAAGTTTCCGAAATCCCGGCCCCCCGCGCCGCCGTCTTTCGTCGCCAATTCCACCGCGTCCCAACCCCTTCCCGCCCACTCAGGCAGGAAGTGTTTCAACAGATTGACGGCGGTTTGACCGTGTTCGCCGCCCGGCGCGTTTTCGCCGCTTACGCCGAACAGGTTCGCGCCTACCGCGCCCACCGCGCCGCCGACCACACCCGCCGCGCCGGAGAAAAAGTTTTTGACGGCTCCGAACGCGTCGAAGCCCGACCCGCCCTCGCGGTTGCCTGTAGCGCGGGGTGTTCCCGAAGCGTTAGGCTGTATGCCCCAGCCGGGCATACCGGGGAAGCCGGGGCCGCCGTTGAAGTTGAGAGGTTCCAACCGATCGCCCCGCACAGAGGTATTCGCCGCGAGGTGCAAGTTTTCCGACTGGCGATGCAAGACGCCGGTGATTTTACCCGCTACGGTTTTCGCGTCAAACGCGCTGATCAACGCCCGCTTGCAAGCGGATTTCAGCGGCGGGTAGGGCGTGTAATTAGAACGCGCGATGACACTGTTGGCGGCGTTTAGCGCGTTGTCTGTCAAGGCGCGTATGTCGCTTTCCAAGCCGCTTAATTTTTCCGCCAACGCGTGCAACCTTGTGATTTCAACCTGTAATCCCAAACTTCTCACCTCGTTCTTATCTATTTCTGTTCCGCTTGCAGACGCGCCCAGTCGTCGATTGCCGCCGCGATTGCCTTTAACTGCCGCTCCAATTCGTCCATGGAAGAGAGCAACGCGCCGATTTGATTGTTGATTTGTTCGTATCCTCCGACGAACGCCTCGCTTGCCTTGCCTTTCCACCAATGCGGGACTTCGCGGACGTCCTTGCGTACTTTCTCGCGGCGCGTGTCTATTTCCCGGTAAACGGTTTTAATCTTTTGCGCCACTTTTCGGACCTCATATGATGATGCCATCAACCTCGCAACCTCCAAACCGCCTTAAAGTATGTTACCGCTATGTTTTGAACGCACGGCAAAACCGCTTTGAGACATTCGCCGTCTACCGTGATATTCGGCGCAATCCCGATGCCGTCTATATCCGCGCCGTTCCTTGTAAACCAATGCCCCGACGTGATTTTCAATATGCCGCCGTTCGGCAAAAGCCGCGCCGTCTGTACGCTTGCCTTGCCGCGCGATTGCCGCCCGACGACAATCCCCGCGCCCGATTCCTGCAACGCCGCCGCGAGCAGTTCCGCCGCGCTCGCCGTCGCGTTGCTGATGAGCGTTACCACCGTCCTGCCCGCGCCGTCAAACTCTGAAACATACCGTTGCTCCGCGTCCTTGAACTTGATCGTACAGAGCAACCCGGCGGGGACGATTGCTTGCGCGATATGTTCCGCCACCGTCGTTACGCCGCCGGAACATTCCGTTAAATCAAGCAGTAACGGTATGCCGGGATATTCCTCTAACAGCGCGAGTACTCCGTCGTCTACGCCGAACGCGAACTGTGTGATTTTGACGTACAACCCGCCGTTTACCGCGTATTCATACGGCGTTTCGCTTGCCGCGCCCGCGCCGTAGGGCAGATACTCCGAATACGCGTCGAGCAAGCCGCACATTTGCGCTATTTTCTCGTGGTCGCTGCCCCCGCCGGCGGCAAGGGCGTTGATTCGCGCCGCTTGGTCGGCGGTGAGGGCGGGGTAGTACCGATCGGTAATCGTTTTCGCCGCGAGGTCCGCAGATTCCCCCGCGCAAACCACGGCGCATTGCGATAATAGCATTACCGCCGCGAGCGGGACGGCAAAACGCTTCATTCGCTACCAGCCTCCCTTGACCACGGTGACAATGCCGCCGTCCCAAACCCCGGCTTGTTCCAGCGTTTGGTCGTCGTCCAGCGGCGTTCCTGTGCGCTCTATGGTGAGGTGGATTTTCTCCACCGCCCGAAAGGTATCATTTTCGATGTTCCGCAGCGCGGCAAGCAGTTTTTCGCATAGTTGACCGCCCGGCACGTCAGCGGGAAATTCCATATCGTATTCTAAATCCGTCCGTTCCACACGCACCGTTAAAATGACCGAATTAAGCATTTCGCGCCGTCACCCCGCTTTCCGTATACAGCGCAAGTTTCATCTTTTTTGTCTTTCCTTTGATGGTATAATAGCCCCAAAAATCAGGCAGTTCCGCTTCCTTTTCACTCCAACTGATTTCCGCGCCGACGGTAAGAAATGTCTGGTTCATCAACGCGCCGCCTGTGACGAGGGTCGCCCCCGCGCCCAAAAACGGTGTGAGCAAATACCCTTGTGTATTCGCGATGAGCGATAACTCGTTGTATTCCCCCGCCGCCAACACCGCCAACCGCGCGGATTTGCTGTCGTTCGCGAGGGAGATGAGGTGATTTTGCGCCTCGCCGCTCAATTCGTTCAGCACGGACGGAAGATTATCAATGATGAGCGCGATAGGCGGCTCTTGCGTCTTTTCGCCCTTTCGCGCCGCCGCAGTTTCCGCAAGTTCGCTTAAAGTAACCGCCATTTTTTCATGGTCGGTTATGACGGTGATTCCCTCTTGACCGCTACAGTTCCCCGCGTCGCCGAACCAATAGACCGCGCCGCCCGTGCTTCCGGCATACAGCCGCGCGAGGTTCTTTAACGCGTTGGTTTTTCCGCTTTTCTCACTGCCGGAAATCAACAGCGTGTTGTTGTGGCTGTAG
>JAIRSR010000037.1 GCA_031255355.1 Clostridiales bacterium | reverse complement strand
GTATAATACTATCATATACTATAGATTGCCAAAAGTCAAACAATATTCCCCTGTTAGGAAGTATTGTAAGCGGATTGTAACTTTGTGTTCACATTTTGTTCACAAATAGAATAAAAATGAAAAGCAACCCATTAAAAATGAAAAGCAACCGTTATCGAACGATTGCAATTCCGCAAGGCTTGTGGTATAATAGACCTGTCCGCTCACGCAAGGGTTAGCGGATAAGCCTACTCAACAAATGGTGCTCGAGACCGGACTCGAACCGGTACGTCGTTGCCGACATTGGATTTTAAGTCCAAGGCGTCTGCCAATTCCGCCACTCGAGCGCGGGAGCCGCGCCGCTTACTTTGAATATCATACCATGATAACGCGCCGATGTCAATTATTTTTTACCGATATTTTTTATCAATTCGGCAAGACGAACGCGCAAAGTTATAGATGAATTTATGTAAAACGGAGGGAAACGGATGAGTTTTAATGAAAAAACAATCAAATCGGAAGTAAAATTCAAAGGGAACATTATCACGCTTCGGGTAGACACGGTTTTGCTGCCGGACGGAAGCGAGGCGACGCGTGAAATCGTGGAACACCCGGGCGGCGTTGCGGTATTGCCGGTTGACGGGGACGGTATCGTCTATTTGGTACGGCAGTACAGAACGCCGTTCGACGGCACCACGCTTGAAGCGCCGGCGGGGAAGTTGGCGGCGGGGGAAGACCCGCGTGACTGCGGCGTGCGCGAACTGCGGGAGGAAACAGGGCTGACGGCGGGCAGTGTTGTTTCGCTCGGGCATATTTTGCCGACCCCGGGCTATACCAACGAAGTCATATATTTGTATCTGGCGCGGGAACTTACCGAGGGTTCGCCGTTCCCGGACGAGGACGAATTTGTGGCGGTGGAAAAATATCCTATCGGCGATGTAGTCAAAATGTGCCTAAACGGTAAAATTTCCGACGCGAAAACGGTAGCGGCGGTTCTGCGCGCCCGACAAGTCATATAATACGCGCCTTTTTAATATGAATGATATTAGGGCGTGTTTGAAAAATATCGCGCACGTGCCTTTGTGGAAAAATTTCCGCGATTTTCCCGCTAAATTTTTTTGCCATAAACAAATTATGCTTAAAAATTTTAGCAAAATCTCACGAAGTTTTTTCTCACAAAATCACATACGCCTATTTCCCAAATACCCCATAGGTCTTGTTTGCGGGATACCGTTTTTTTCAAACACACCCTAAGGAGGCGCTTTTTCTATGAAAACAAGGTTTATAGCGGTAAAGTTAAAGGCTTTGATTTACGTATGTGCCGCGACGCTGATCGCGGTAACCGCCATTGCCGTGATTCTGGGCAGGATTGCCGCCGCGTAGGAGATTTTACACAGGTGCTAAAAAGGTTTGACTTTTTTGAAACAATATTGTATAATAGACCTGTTCGGCAATTGAGCGCGGGTGTTTTTGTTGCGGGAAAGTACCGTTTACACCGTTGCGGCTTAGAGTATCGGACAGGTCTGACAGTACCGCTCTGACGGCGTTCGCTTGCGAGGGTTCGTCGGGAGTGGGAAGCCAAGGGCGCGTGTTTCGGCGCGTCCCTTGCCGCGCAAATGAAAAATAGGAGGAAGAGGAATGTTAAAAGGGAACGCAATCGTAGGACAGTCGGGAGGCCCGACGACGGTAATCAACGCTTCACTGGCGGGCGTTATAAAAGGCGCGATCGGCGCGGAGGAAATCGAAACGATTTACGGCGCGGAACATGGTATCGAGGGTGTGCTTGCGGAAAATTTTGTCAATCTGACAGAGCGGTTTTCAGACCCGGGGCAGTTGGATTTGCTCGTTCATACGCCCGCCGCTTATCTCGGTTCCTGCCGTTATAAACTTCCGAAAGATTTTAACGATATTTTCGCTAAGATTTTCACCGTTTTCAAAAAATACAATATCGCTTATTTCTTTTACATAGGCGGGAATGATTCGATGGATACCGTGCATAAATTATCGCAGTACGCGAAGCAAACAGGGTATCCGATCAACATTATCGGCGTACCGAAAACGATAGACAACGACCTTGCCGTTACGGACCATACGCCGGGGTTCGGTTCCGCCGCGAAGTACATCGCCTCCAGCATTCGTGAAATCGAGCGCGACGCGAAAGTGTACGACAGCAACACTGTGACAATCATTGAAATCATGGGCAGGAACGCGGGTTGGCTCACCGCCGCCGCCGCGCTCGCGAGGCACGGCGAGGGTACCGCGCCGCATTTGATTTACCTCCCCGAATTGGCGTTTGACGTGGATACGTTTGTCGCCGACGTGGAAAAGGTAAGCAAAACGAATAAAAATGTAATCGCCGTCATTTCAGAGGGCATTAAAACCAAGGACGGGAAATACGTCTGCGAGGGCGCGGCGGCTGACATTGTGGACAGTTTCGGGCATAAGCAACTCTCCGGCACCGCGCGGGTGCTTGCCGATATAATCCACGCCAAATTCGGCTGGAAAGTCAGAAGTATAGAGTTCAGTCTGTTGCAGAGGTGCGCCGCGCATATCGCCTCACATACGGACGTTACCGAAGCGGAGCAAATCGGCACTGACGGCGTTCGCGCGGCTCTGCGGGGCGAAACCGGCATGATGATGTACTTTAAGCGCGTTTCGGACAAC
>JAIRSR010000021.1 GCA_031255355.1 Clostridiales bacterium | reverse complement strand
ATCCCCGGTGACGCTGTCGCCGACGTCGCCCAAGTAGGCGTATGCCGCAACCGCGCCGATTTTCTTTGAAAACGCGACGACTTCCTCCGCGCGGGGGCACTCGTCCGCCGCGCCGATATAAAACTGCTCGACCATCGCGCTTTTCAGTACGCCGAGCAAGTCATAGGCGTAAAAATCATTTTCCGCGTCTTTCAGATACTCCGCCGCCGCGCCGCTGACGCGCACACCGAGTTTTCCGAGCAGGTCGAGCGCCGCGCCGCCCTGTCCGGTGTGTTCTATGATTTTGAGGGCAAGCGCGTACAGCAGGTGACGCTCCGTAACACTTCCCCCCTCGTCCGCTTTGGAGAGGGGCAAAATGTCGCGGTCAAAATCCAACGCCAGATTTACGCCGCCCGTGATTTGGTTGATTTTCTCCGTCATGGCACGATTCCGCGCGTTTCGCGCCGCTTGATACGGCTTGAAAAACTCCGCGACCGTACCGATATTTTTGTGGGGAATCGCGTGTAACGCCAGGTAAGCGATTGTTTTTTGATCCGGGTTGTTGATCCGCCGCCCCGCAAGCGCGGTATCGGCGAAGTTGGCGCGGCACTCGACGCCGTTTGTGGTCGCGACGCCGACAATTTCACCCGCCGCGAGAAATTCCTCCGTACCCGCCACGCTGTCATGATCCATGATTCCCGCAGTGTTCAGCCCGGACAAGTACGCCATCCACACCGCTTTGGACGGCGAATAGGGCGAAAAGGAGTAAAAGGTGTGGATATGGTTGTTGACGCTTCCGTTGCTCTCCACCCGCTTGCCCTCGCCGACCAGCCGCCGCAGCGCGTCTAAGCGTTCGGCTTTGTTGCCGCTGTTTAGTGTATTTGTATCCATAATACCCTCCGTCCGCGTCATACGCCGAATTTATTGCGCCTGATCTGCTCCGTTTCCGTGAAGCCGTAAGACGCGGTATAGCCGGGAAGCGGCAGGATTTTTTGGTGGATCGCGTCGATAATCCAATCCGCTTGGGGGAAGAAATCCGCTTCCAACTCAAACGCGGGTGTAATCCAATTGCGCGCGCCTACGCTTACGGGCGGCGCGTCCAAATAATCAAAGGCAAGTTCCGTGATGTTCGCCGCAAATTCCTTGATATGCGACCCTCGTTCGCAAGCGTCGCTTGCCAGCACGATTCTGCCCGTCTTTTTCACCGATTCAATCACCTTGCCGTAGTCGAACGGCACGATAGAACGCGCGTCTATGACTTCTGCGGAAACGCCGTACTTTTCCTCCAGAATCCGCGCCGCTTCCAACGCCTTGTAGAGGGTCGCGCCAATGGTGAGGATGGTAACGTCCGTCCCCTCTTTTTTCACGTCCGGCTCGCCGATCGGGATTTCGTAATAGCCCTCGGGAACGCCGTCGGTTCGGAACTGTTCGCCTACGTCGTAAATCCTTTGGCTTTCAAAGAACACCACCGGGTCGGTGCCGGAAAGCGCACTGTTCATCAGCCCTTTCGCGTCGTAGGGCGTAACGGGGAACACGCACTTTAGGCCCGGGATATGGGCGATAAGACTCGTCCAATCCTGTGAGTGCTGTGCGCCGTATTTGGAGCCTATGGAAACGCGCAGAACAACCGGCATTTTGATGACCCCCGCGCTCATGGACTGCCATTTGGAAAGTTGGTTAAACACCTCGTCCCCCGCTCTGCCGATGAAGTCACAGTACATCAACTCGACCAACGCCCGCCCGCCGCTCATGGCGTAGCCAACGGCACTGCCCACGATTGCCGCCTCGGAAATGGGCGCGTTAAAGAAGCGATGGTAGGGGAGTGATTCGGTAAGCCCTCTGTAAACCGCGAACGCGCCGCCCCAATCGCGGTTGTCCTCGCCGTAGGCGATTAACGTCGGGTCTTTGTAGAATTTGTCGATGATCGCTTCAAACAAGCCGTCGCGCAGTTGGAACACCTTGTTTTTTGAAACGGGCTTGCCGTTCGCGTCAAAGGCGTAGCGGATTTTATTTTTAATCTGCCGCGTCCTCGGATTTTCCTCTAACGGAATCAGCACATCGGGCTTTCGATCCTCCATAGCGTCGGCGCGGGTGTTGGAAAACATAATGCGCTCTATCGCGTCGGGCGTTTTTTGCAGGTTCATGCGGGGTGATACGCTGTCGTCGATCGCTAATTTGACCGCCTTGGTAATCAGTTCTGCGGCGTAGGCGTTCACGCCCTCGATTTTCGCTTCGCTTGCCGCGCCGCAGGAAATCAAGTTCGCGCTGTACTCCTTGAGTACGTCATGCGCCGCCCACGCGTCAAGTTCCTCTTTCGTGCGGTAACTGCCCGAATCGGACGGCGAATGCCCCGTGACGCGGTAGACAATCGTATCCAGCAGCACCGGGCCTTTGTTGTTCTGAATGAGGTCTATTTTGCGCCGCATCGCGTCGATGACCGCGAGGGGATTGTTGCCGTCCACGCGCTCCGCGTGCATTTGCTCCGGGTTCACACCCGCGCCGACACGCGCCAGGACGTGATACGCCATCGTTTCGCCGACGGTCTGCCCGCCCATGCCGTAGAAGTTGTTGAAAAAGTTAAAGATGATTGGCAAGCCGCCGCGATAGCCCTCTTCCCACAGTTGCGTCAATTGATCCATAGCCGCCATGTTGAGCGCTTCCCACACCGGGCCGCACCCGAGCGACGCGTCGCCGACGTTGGATACCACAATGCCGCCTTTTTTGTTGACTTTTTTATACAACGCGCCGCCCGTGGCAATGGTCGCGCTCCCGCCGACGATTGCGTTGTTCGGATAGATGCCGAACTCTGTGAAAAACGCGTGCATAGAGCCTCCAAGCCCTTTGTGGAAGCCGTTTTCGCGGGCGAAAATCTCCGCAAGCGCACCGTAGACCAAAAAGTCCGCCGCCAACGCCTTAACGCTCTCCTGCTTGCCCTCGACCGCCTTTAACGCCGCGCCGCCCATGAAGTTTTTCATGACGGCGTAGAGGGTATCGTCGTCTAACTTTTCTATGCACGAAAGCCCTTTTGCCAGGATTTCGCC
>JAIRSR010000277.1 GCA_031255355.1 Clostridiales bacterium | reverse complement strand
TACAGTGCCGCCTCTTTGAACCGCTTGTACGCGATCAGCCGTTGGGCGAGTTCCTCCCGAGGGTCGTCCTCCTCCTCCGCGTCCTCGTACTTCGGCAGCAGCATCTTTGACTTGATGTACAGCAGCCGCGCCGCCAACACCAAAAATTCACTGGAAACTTCTATATCAAAATGCGCCATTTCACCGAGGTAATCCATATACTGTTCGGTGATTTCAGAGACAGGAATATCGTACAGGCTCACCTTGTTTTTACTGATGAGGTGCAGCAGCAAATCGAGCGGCCCCTCAAAAATCTCTAATTTGAACGAAATTTGCTTCATGACGATCCCCCCGCGTCACGCCAAACGCCCCGCGCCGTCATAGCAGACCTGTCAGACTGACCGCGCGGAGAATCGCGACCATCAAATTTCGCACACCTTGGCTTAGCACAGGCGTGAGAATCCCGGTATACAACAGCAGTATCATAAGAATCATACCGTAACGCTCGTACCGCATAACACGGAAGTACCACGCGTCGGGCAGAAACGCTCCCGCAATCTTAAACCCGTCGAGGGGAGGAATCGGCAAAAAGTTGAACATGGCAAGTGCGCAGTTGCACTGAAAAAACGCCGTCAAAAACGACTGCGCAAGCCCCGCAGGGCGCCACAGCGCAATGGCAAAAGCGGCGGCAAACGCCAAAAGTATATTCGCGGCGGGCCCGGCAAGCGCGGTCAGCGCCATGCCGCGCTTCGGGTTTTTGAAATACCCGGGGTGTATCGGAACGGGCTTCGCCCAACCGAACCCCGCCGTAACCAGCAAAATCAGCCCGATCCAATCGATGTGCTTTATCGGGTTGAGCGTCAACCGCCCCGCGCGTTTCGCGGTGTTGTCGCCCAGCAGATACGCCGCCGCGCCATGCGCGTACTCGTGCGCGGTGATGACAATCAGCACCGTTGGAATCAGCAGCAGAAAATCCGTTAATGAACTAAAGTTCAAGCCATCACCCTCCGTAGCGTTTCGCGGCGTTCCCCCGCGCTATACATCGTTTTTGATAATATCGTCGTAACTTTCCCGCCGCACGGCAAGCGACGGCTTCCCGCCCCGCACCATAACCACTGCGGGACGCGGAATACGGTTATAGTTGCTTGCCATAGAATAATTATACGCGCCTGTTGTCAAAACAGCGACAAGGTCGC
The DNA here is from genome assembly GCA_031255355.1 of Clostridiales bacterium. Classification (GTDB taxonomy): domain Bacteria; phylum Bacillota; class Clostridia; order Monoglobales; family Firm-18; genus JAIRSR01. Next base: position 2,396 of record JAIRSR010000277.1, on the reverse strand, counting down.
CCGGACCCAGCGGCGGCATAGCAATATCCTTGATTAAAATATCGCCCGATTCACAGCACTTCCCCGCAATCGTAACCACCTTTGAACGCTCCGCTTCGGGATTGCGTACCGTCAACGCCTCGTATTTCGCGCCGTACATAATGTAACGGGGGTTGTCCGCCATGCCGCCGTCCACGGAAACATAGGTGCGCACTCCGGGAATTTCCTTGACCGCGCCGACGGTGTAAACGGTGATTCCGGCAGGTGCGGTAATCGACCGCCCCGGTTCCATAATCAGTTTCGGCGGCGCGACGTTGCGCTTTTTCGCCGCCGCGCGGACTGTATCCGCTACGCTTTGGATATACGCGCCGTAGGGGACGGGGTCGTCGTCCGTGAGGTATTTCACGCCGTACCCGCCGCCGAGGTTCAGTTCGGTCAGGAGTACGCCGTGCTTGTCTTTCATATCGCCGATAAAATCAATCATTCTTTCGGCGGCAAGCAGAAACGGCGCAACGTCGAAAATCTGTGACCCGATATGGCAATGTACGCCAGTCACGTCAATATGCGGAAGTGTCGCCGCGTACCGCGTGATTTCCTCCGCTTCGCCCGTTTCCAAGGCAAAGCCGAATTTCGAGTCGATTTGCCCCGTCATGATAAAATCATGGGTGTGCGCGTCGATTCCCGGCTTGATACGGAAAGAAACGCCGACGTTTCCGCCGCGCTCCTCCGCGAGGGCGTTGAGCAGTTCCAACTCATACTTGTTATCGACGACGATATGCCCGACGTTGTTCTCAACCGCGAGCCGCAGTTCGTCCTCTGTTTTGTTATTTCCGTGGAAATAAATGTAATCCGCCGGGAAGCCCGCCTTGAGCGCGGTGTACAGTTCCCCGCCCGAAACAACGTCCAGCCCCATGCCTTCCTCTTTTGCCGCGCGGCAAATGTGCAGGCAGGAAAACGCCTTGCTTGCGTAAAGCACCAAGCCGTTGCCGTAGTATTTTTCCATCGCGGTTTTGTACACGCGGCAATTTTCGCGGATTTTATCCTCGTCCATGATATAAAGCGGCGTACCGTATTGCGCCGCCAACTCCGCAACGTCCGCGCCGCCAATGGTCAAGTTGTTTTTTTCGTTCACGCCTAAGCAGTCCATGAAAAACAAATTTATCACCTCACCCAATCTCATCCAATATTAAACTCATTTTAACACAAATCAAAAACCATGTCAAATTGAATCATGTCAAATTGCGTCGGAATTTGTATCGTTGTGAAAATAATCATAGATTCCTTGCGCCGTTTTGCGGTCGATCCCCGGCGCCGCCGCAAGCGCGTCAACCGCCGCCGCCTTGATTGCCTTGATTGTCTTAAAATGCTTTAACAGCGCAACTCGTTTCTTTTCGCCCACGCCGTGAATATTTTCCAACTCCGAAGCGATTGCCGATTTCCCGCGCTTTTTCCTGTGGCTTTGCACGGCAAAGCGGTGTACCTCGTCTTGCATCCGCGTCACAAAGGAAAATACCGCGCTTTGCCGCTTGATCGCAAGTTCCTTGTCCCCCGTCGTCAACCCGCGCGTCCTGTGCTTGTCGTCCTTTACCATGCCGAACACCGGGATTTCCGACTTCAAAAACTCCATCACCCCCGCGACGGCGTTCACATGCCCCTTTCCGCCGTCCAGCAAAATCAAATCGGGCAGCGGCGTAAACCCCGCCTCCCCCGCCAGACCGTTTGACACGCGGCGGTACAGCACTTCCCGCGTACTTTCGTAATCGTCCGCGCCTTTGACAGAGCGGATATTAAACTTTTTATAATCGCTTTTTTTCGGCAAGCCGTTCTCGAACACCACGCATACGCCAACGCTGTCGCTGCCTGAAATATTTGAAATATCATACGCCTCTATCCGCATGGGCGCGGTTTGCAGACCCAAAAGCGCCTTTAACTCAAACAGCAAATCGTTCATTTTCCGCTTCCGCGCGTCGGCGTTCATCAAATGCAGTTTCAACGCTTCCAGCGCGTTCCGCTCCACCATTTTCACGATACTGAGTTTCTCGCCGCGCTTCGGAACGGTGATTTTGATCGACGCGCCGCATTTTTCCGATAGCCATTTTTCAATCAACTCGGAATCCTCGATTTCGGTTTGCAACAGAATGGATTTCGGGATATATGCCGTCATGCCGTAGTATTGCTTGACAAAATCCGTCAGCAACCGACTTTTTTCCGTCTCACGCTCGTTGCTTATGATATAACTTTCCCTGCCGCTCACCTTGCCCGAGCGGGCGAAAAACACTTGGACACAAATGGTTCCGTTTTCAATCGCGGCGGCGATAATATCTTGGTTCCCCATGGCGGTGGACACCATTTTCTGTTTTTCGGAAAGCGCCGTCACCGCGTTGATTTTATCGCGGATTTTTGCCGCCCGCTCGAAC
>JAIRSR010000263.1 GCA_031255355.1 Clostridiales bacterium | reverse complement strand
TAGGGCTTATTTCTGCGTCAGCCCCTTTTTCTTGTATTCGCGCCGGTTACCCCACGGTAATAAACCGAATGATAAACAACAGCGCAATCACCCACGTAATGACGGAAGTTTCCTTGATTTTCCCCGTGAGCGCCTTTAGCACGAGGTGCGAAATCAGACCAAACGCGATTCCCGTCGCGATCGAGTACGAAAACGGCATCATCACAACGGTCAAAAAGGCGGGAATGGCCTCGGTAATGTCACTGAAATCAATTTCTTTCACCGCGCTAAGCATCAACACGCCGACGAAAATCAACGCGGGGGCGGTCGCCGCCGACGGTATGATTCCAACCGCAGGGGCAAAGAACAGCGCGACGAGGAACAGCACGGCGGTCACCGTTGAAGTCAGTCCCGTTTTGCCGCCCTCCGAAACGCCTGTGCCGCTTTCGATGTACGTGGTCACGGTCGAGGTACCGACACACGCGCCGACGGTCGTGGCGACAGCGTCACAAAGCAACGCCTTGCGCATATTCGGGAGCGTACCGTCGGGACGGAGCATATCCGCCTTTCGCGCGGTACCCAAAAGCGTACCGATGGTATCAAACATATCCACCATAGAAAGGGCGATCACCACCGTCAGCAGACTAAGTACCGTCGTCCACAGACTGCCGTCATTCAACTTCAACAGCCCTGCGAAATCCATTTTGAACCAACCGTATTGAAAAAATGAGGAAAAGTCCAGCGGCGCGGCACTCCACCCGCCGAGTTTCGTAACGCCTAAGGGGATTCCGATCACGGTAGACGCTATAATGCTAAGGAAAATCGCACCCTTAACTTTCAGTTTGTATAAAACGCCGATAATCATCAGGCCAATCAAAGAGAGCAACGCCGCCGCGGACACGTCCGTCCACTGTGAAAAATTAGAAAGGGCGAGCAGCGTCGCGTCGTCGCCGACGACAACACCCGCGTTTTTCAGACCGATTAAGGTGATGAATAAGCCGATTCCCGCTGAAATCGCGATTTTTATGTTGTTGGGAATCGCCCGCACAATTGCCTCCCGCAGCCCGACAAGGGTAATAATGATAAAGAGGATTCCGGAGATAAAAACCGCCGCCAGCGACTGTCCGAACGTGTAACCGAGGGTAAGTACCATAGTATAGGCAAAGTAGGCGTTCAAGCCCATGCCCGGCGCCTGCGCGAAAGGAAGTTTGGCGTAAAGCCCCATGAGGATGGTGCCGATAAAGGACGCGATACAGGTTGCGATAAATACGCTGTCGCGAATCCCCGCCGCAACGTCCGCTTGCCCCGTAATGTTGAACGGATCGGATAGTATGCTTGGATTCACAAAGATAATGTACGCCATAGCAAAAAATGTAGTGATTCCCGCGAGGATTTCCGTTCTTACGGTGGTTCCCTTTTCTTTTAACCCGAAAAACTTGTCCAAATCATTTCCCTCCCATAATATAGAATAAAACAGACTTGTCCCGAAACCGACGCACGGCGGCAAAAGCGTTCGCGGAGGATTTTGGGACATGTCTATTATAATACTTATTATCGTTGGTGTCAACCACGGATTTTTACGTTGCAAAGGCGATTGCCGCAAAATATCGCTGTTCCAACGCTATTCTAACATCGGAACATCGATCACATCATCGGCAATCCGCATTGTGGATTGGCGGTGCGATACCAGCACCACCGTCCGATCCCGCCGCGCGTCCCGCACCGCTTTCAGAATCACGCCCTCATTCAGACTGTCAAGGTTGCTGGTTGGCTCGTCAAGCAAAATCAACGGCGCACCGGACAAAAACGCCCGCGCTACGCCGATACGCTGACGTTCCCCGCCGGAGAGCCTGTCCCCCAACTCCCCTACGTTGGTATCGTAGCCGTTCGGCAAAGCCGAGGCGAACGCGTGCAACGAAGCCTTTTTCGCCGCCGCGACGACTTCCTCCTCCGTCGCGTCCGTCTTGGCGATACGGATATTTTCCATGATACTTTCGTGAAACAGCGCGGTTTCCTGCGTGACATAACCGTATAAATCCCGCAATGCCTTGGTATTGATGCCGCGCACGTCTTTCCCCGATACGCGGATTTCGCCGCCGTCTACGTCCCAAAACCGCATGAGAAGTTTAAGAACGGTGGACTTCCCCGCGCCGCTGCGCCCCGTGATTCCGATGATTTTTCCTTTGGGAATCTCCGCGTGAAAGCCGCGCAAAACAGGTGTATGATCATACGCGAAGCAAACATCTTCCGCGCTTGCGCCCTCAAAAGCAACAACTTCACCGTCCGTCACTTCCTCTGTTTCGGGCGTTTCGTCTAAGACGTCCAAAATCCTGTCCCCGCCCGACAGCGTAAGCGCAAGCGTGTTGGAAAGAGCGGACAACGCCGTCACCGCGCCAAAACCGCTCATGACGGCGACCGTCGCCAAAAACACGCCCTGTATTTCAATCGCGCCCGCGCCGTACAACCGTACCGCGACGAAAAGCGTTGCCGCGTCCGCCGCCAAAATCACCGTATCGGTGAGGGCGCGTGTGAGCCCCTCCTGCCGTTTCAGTTTCCGTTGCAAGCGGTGCAATTCCCCGGTTTTGCCGTCCAACTCCCGCAGACGCTTGCCGCCGCTTCCGAAGCGGAGCAGTTCCGAAAGTCCCCGCAGGCTATCCAGCACAAAGCCGCTCAACTGCCCGAACGCGCGGCGGTGCGCCATACCCGCGTCCTTGGTAAGGCGGGAATTAAGCAGCGGAATCCCCACCCCTACCAACAGGTACGCGGCAAAGGCGATTGCCGCGAGCGATCCGTGTATCGCGCCGAGGTACCTCAGCAGAACCGCGCAGACCGCAACCGCGATACATACGGGCGATATGGTATGCGCGTAAAACACCTCTAAAAGTTCCACATCGCTTGTAATCAAGGCAATCAAATCACCCTTGCCCCTGCACTCCAATTTGGCGGGCGCAAGCCGCCGCAAAGCGGCAAACACCGCAGAGCGGATTCGCGCCAGCACCCGAAAGGCGATATAGTGGTTGCACGCCTGTTCCGCGTACCGCAAAATCCCCCGCGATACCGCCAACACGCCAATCATCACAAGCAACCGGCTGACCGTTACCCCGCAATCGTAGATCCCCGCCGCAGACAAAATCGCGTACACCCCCGCCAGCGTGAGGAAGATCGCGGACAAAAAACCCGCCGTCCCCGCCGCCACCGCCGCCGCCATAAAGGGAAGCATAGGCTGTATCAAGCGAATCAGCCTTGCCATGATGATGATACCCTTTCGTTTACGCATACTGCTCCAACTCCTTTTGCGCGGTGTACAATTCCGCGTATACGCCGCCCATACGCATCAGTTCCGTATGATTGCCGCTTTCGCGCAACGCGCCGTCTTTCAGCACGAAAATCCTGTCCGCAAAAACCGCGTTCGCCAAGCGGTGCGAAATAAGCAGCACCGTCTTTGTCTTTGCCAAACCGCGTACCGTTCGCGTGATGATTTCCTCACTTTCTTGGTCTACACTGCTTGCCGCCTCGTCGAGGATATACACGGAGGAATCGCGCAGCAACGCCCGCGCGAGGGCGACCCTCTGCCGCTGACCGCCGGATAGATTGGCAGCCTTTTCCGACAAAGGCGCGTCCAGCCCGCCCGCGTCCCGAAAGAAATCCGCAATCCCGACCTGTTCCAACGCCGCCCACAGTGCGCTGTCCGCCGCGTCGCCGCGCCCCATGAGCAGGTTTTCCCGCACCGTGCCGGTAAATAAATAACTGCGGTCTGTTACCAGCGCGACCCGCCGCATCAAACTATCGCCGATAACATCAGAAAGTTCTTTCTCCCCCAACCGCGCCGAACCGCCGTACCGCCTGACCACGCCGGACAGCACCGAAGCGATTGTACTTTTGCCGCTCCCCGATTCGCCCACCAACGCGGTAAATGACCGCGCGGGAAGGCACATACTGACGTTTTTCAACACTTCCCTCACGCCGTCGTAGGAAACGGTAAGGTTTTCCAACGTAATCCCAACGTCGCCCTCATCAAGCGTCAGCGTACCCTCCTCCA
>JAIRSR010000211.1 GCA_031255355.1 Clostridiales bacterium | reverse complement strand
TCATCACAAATGACGATATGGCGTTGACCAAAGGCGGCACTTGCGCGTCGGATAAATTCCCGGTGTACATTTTCTTGCCGTCAATTTCCTCCGCTTGAATCGTGTCCTGCAAATTCCCGACAAAAGCGTCGGCTATTTTTTCCGCGTCGCCTGCCCGCTCGTCGTCAAAGGGATTTTCAAAAACTTCCCAATCGTCGCGGGAGTATACATGATATACACCTGTCGTGTCATAATCCCCGCCGTTGAGGATAATCAGCCGTTCCTCGTCGCGGTACCTGTAACTTTCGTAAGTTTTTTCGCTGTCGAACGTAACGTCAGTAGACGTGTTTTTCCGTCCCGCCATGTCATACTTGCCTTCCGTTTTGTGGTGCGCGATCTCCTTGCCGTCCACCTTGACGGAAGCCGCAACGGTTACCGTGAAGTTATCCGTTTCCGTTGCCAATGCCGCCATCGTCGCTTTTACGGAGTTCTTGAAGCCGTAATAGCCCGAGCCGATCATAACATCCGCGAACGCCGCCGTTGTGAGTATTGCCGCGCCCAGAACGAACGCGCCGAGCGCCGTCGCTTTTTTGCTGAATTTCATCATTTTTCTCCTCCTTTTGTTCTGTTGGACCTCTTAGATCCGTGATAAACGTTTATCGGTACAGAACTATCATACCGCGCACGGCTTGAATATCTCTAAACTAATTCTTAACAATTTATTAAATATTTCGCGGCGCGGCAAAACCGCCGCGCGGCATAGAGGAAGTATGGCATGTCCGACAATCCGCAAACAGGCACTATACACGAATATAGTCTTTTAATTGGTCAAACATTCCCTTGGAAATGCCCTTGACTTTCATAACGTCCTCTATTCTGGCATACGGGCCGTTTTCGTTTCTAAAATCCACAATACGCCCGGCGTAAACGGAGCCGATCCCGGGAAGTTGTTCCAGTTCCTCCCGCGAGGCGGTGTTGATGTTGACGATTTTGACTTGCTTCGGCGGGGCGGCGGCTTTCCCGCCGCCGGAACCGGCGGACGGCACAGAACGCGGTGCTGCCGCTTCCGCGCGTTTTTCGTAAACGTAAAGTTCGCCGCCGTCGCTCAGTTTTTCCGCGAGGTTCACGCTGTCCGGGTCTGCCGTATCGCTGAAACCTCCCGCCGCGTCTATCGCGTCTGCGGCGCGGCTGTCCTCCGGCAACTCGTACAGCCCGGGCGATTGTACCGCGCCTTTGATGTGAACAAAAATCGTGCGGGACGGCGTTTCATACGGTTCGTCGTCCGTCCGTGTTTTCGCGGCGGTATATTCCGCGATGACTCTCGGCTCGTGCTTTTTCAACAGGGAATGTCCAAGGGAGATCAGTACCACAAGGCACACCGCGCCGAGGACGACGGCAAGCCCCTTGACGGATTGCAGTTCCGCGACGGCAAACAATCCGTCGAGGAGTTCCCGCGCCTTGGATTTTTGCTTCATAAAACAACAACTCCCGTTCTGCGCGATAGACGGCCCGCCCCGCGACGCGCCGCCGTCAGTGGTTTGCGTTCCCCGGGGCGCGGGTCTATCGGAAAAAAGCCGCACAGAAAAATTGTGCGGCTCCTTACTTTATCATCAGTTACAATAAGAACCTATCAAACAAGTTCTATCAAAGCCATTTCCGCAGCGTCCCCGCGGCGCGGCCCGATTCTTATGATTCTGGTATAACCGCCGTTTCTTTCGGTATATTTCGGCGCGATTTCGTCAAACAACTTTTTCACGACGTCCTCCTTGGTAATATAACCGAGCGCGATGCGGCGCGAATGCAACGTATTTGTCTTACCCAGTGTAATCATCTTTTCCGTCGTACTGCGTAACTCCTTGGCGCGGGTAACGGTGGTTTCGATTTTTCCATGCTCTAACAGCGCGGTTGTCTGTCCGCGAAGCATGGCTATTCTCTGATCGGTGGGCTTGCTGAGTTTTCTGTTAATCGCCATCGTATTTGCCTCCTTCAACAAAAATAATAGACGCGGCGACGACGGAAAAACACCGTTTTTGCCGCCGCGTCAAGGTATCGTGGTTAATCCTCTTCCTTTGATAAATCCATACCGAAAGCGCGTAGTTTCTGTATGACTTCCTCTAACGACTTGCGCCCGAGGTTGCGTACTTTCATCATATCCTCCTCGGTACGGTTGGTCAAATCCTCAACCGTGTTGATTCCCGCGCGTTTCAAGCAGTTATAGGAACGCACCGATAAATCAAGTTCCTCGATCGTCATTTCAAGGACTTTTTCTTTTTTGCTGTCCTCTTTTTCGACCATAATTTCCGCGTTCCGCGCCTCGTCCGTCAAGTCGATAAACAGGTTGAGATGTTCGCTGAGTATTTTCGCGCCGAGCGAGATTGCGTCATCGGGCTGAATGGTGCAGTCCGTCCAAATCTCCAACGTCAGTTTGTCATAATCGGTCACCTGCCCTACACGCGTATTTTCAACGGTATAGTTCACCTTGCGCACCGGTGAGAAAATCGAATCCACCGGAATTGTGCCGATTATGCCTTGATTCGTAACCTTGTTTTTTTCTGCGGAAACATAGCCTCTGCCCTTGTTTAGCGTGATTTCGATATATAACTTCGCGTCCTCGTTCAAGGTGGCGATATGCAAATCACCGTTCAGGATTTCCACATCCGCGTCCGCTTTGATATGACGCGCGCAGATT
>JAIRSR010000131.1 GCA_031255355.1 Clostridiales bacterium | reverse complement strand
GGTTTGCAGCGCTTTGACGGCGGTGTGGTACAGTTTTTGATACAGCAACTTGATGCCCGCGTCGCCTACGCCGTCCGCGAGGTTCCGCTTCAGAACGTCGTTGATGAGGGCGCGGGTGTCCTCCGGGCTGCCCTTTGCCATGTAGTTAAACAGTTTGTTGTCGTCGTCTATCGTGTAGGAATACTGATTAGTTACCTTGTGCGCCTCGGAATACACCATAACCTTTTTTTCGTTGTACGCCGCAATCATCACTTGCGCCTCGGAAGCCTCGGTGTAGGAGCGGTGAATCCCCTCGTAGCCCTCGCGCGGCTTCCCTATGCCGATGCTCACGTCGATCAACTCATAATCGTTTTGAAACGCCCGCACGGTATCCTCAAACGCCGCGACGATGTTATCAAAATCGTCATTTTCGTTGTGGGTGTTGATGATCAAAAACAGCGTTTCGCCCTCGGGTGAAATGATGTAGGAGGGGTATACGTCGTTGAACATGAACTTGAAAATATTGTAAATTCCGATGTTGATCGCGTGGTATTGGCTTTGGGTGAACGATTTGTAAAACTTCTTGCTGTACACCGTTTTGATGGATATAACGGTGAAAAATTTCAGGTCGAACGCCATGTTGTTATTGCTCAAAAACTCATCAATATCCGCGTCTGTCGGCGGCGCGGCGGAAATGAGAAGTTTGTAGATAAACTGTTCGCAAGCCAACGGCATAGTCGCGCTTAGTTGCCGTTGCATGGTGGAATTTGTTTTCAGCATTTTTTGAATCTGACGGTCCAGATAATCATACTCGTTCATGTTGTCCGTCTTGGTGAAATAGTCGGAACCGTTCAAACTGTTGACCAGCCCTAAAATGGGGCTGTACAGTTTTTTACTGATTTTGTACGCGGCAAAGACGGCGAAAATCATCAGCACGGCGTTCAGCAGGTTCATAATGGCGCGGATTCTGTTGAAGTCATAGAGCAAATCGCGCATGGACGCTACCGCGACAAAGGAAATCTTACTGAATACCGTGGCTTCGTCCTTGTAGGTGACGACCACGTACTCATTGTCGCCGTAGCGGTACTTGAACGGCGTTTCGCTGTGCAGGCCGGAGAGGAACCCCTCTTGACGGAACATCGCTTCGGCGGGGCTGGCGGGGTGGCCGCTCGTGAAAATTTTGTAACTTTCGTCCACGATAAAGATGTTCCCTTTGGTCCATAAATTATTCAGAAGTATTTCGGAAAATTTTTCGGAACTCAGGTTAATGATGATGAGGTTTTGCGATTTGATGTTGTTAAAACCCGCTGATATGAGGGGAATGACCTTTTTGCCCGCCTTGGTGCTGACGTTGACCGGCGGCAGGAGCATATAGCCCGCCGTGGGGATCGACAGATTTTTCCAGAACGTTTCGGGGTAGTCCTCATAGCGGTAGCCTGTGTTGAAATAGTAATCCGCCGCAGTTTTGCCCGAATCGGACACCACATAGCCGGACTGACGGTTTACGACGGAGATACAGTCGATAAAATCCAGCGTACTTTTGAACTTGCGCAGCGTTTCTATCGCGCCGTAGGTTACGTCCACATTCGGCTCACTCGCGCTTGAATAATCATACAGAATACTTGTAATGTTCGCGTCCACCGACATTAAATCCGCCGTGGACAGCACCTGACGCAAAGAATCATTGATATTCACCGATAACGCGCTGAGGGAGGAGGTATAATTTTCAACAACGTTGTTTTCGTAAAACCGCACATGGTAGGTGTTGATGTAAATGTTCGCGACGGATAGGATAATGATCGGCAACAGGATATATGCCATCATTTTATACAACACGCTGATGTGCTTCCGTTTTACCGACAGATTAAGACGCATTAGCCCAGCACCTCCGAATCGTCAAATACAGCGGGGATGCATAGCGGCGCGAGTGTTTCCGCGTCCGAAAACAACAGCAACTTCACGGAATATTCCGCTTCCTCCGGCGCGGGGACGGAAAGGGACAGCGGCGCGTTCGGGCGAACCGCGATTGGCTGAAAGCCGCCGAAAGACAGCAACTTCCCGTTTTCCGCGTACACCGCAAGCCCCGCGAAGCCGTTTGGTACGCCGCTGATGAACGTGTTGATTTTGCCGTTGACGTAAAGTGTACCGCCGTCCCTCGTAACGGATAAATCGCGGTATTGCGGGGGTTGGGTTTGCTCCGCGTTGATTTTTCCGTAATAATAACCTCTGCCGTTGGTGCCGATGTATACCGTGCCGAACTCTTGGCGGCTGCCCTCCATGCAGTTCGGCTCGTCGCCTATGGGCAAATTGTCGTTGTTGACGCGGTACCAAGACGCGCCCATGTCTACCGAGCAAAAAATGCCGTCCGTGCCGTTGACCGTGCCGTACACATACGCGGCGGGAGTCCCCGGATCCGCCGCTTCCTTGCCGAACGCAAGCAAATAGGCGCGGTCTACACCGGGCATTTTCGCAAAGGTAACGCCGCCGTCCGAGGAGCGGTACAGCCCTTTATAGTTGAGCGAGACCCACACTTCGCCCTCCGCGTTTGGGGCGCATTTTAGGTTGTGGTACCATTCGCCCGGGAGCGACGCGCCTTGACGGAACGTTTTGCCGCCGTCAGAGGAGTAATATACTCTGCCGTTCGCGTGGTGGTAGATGTAGAAGCGGTTGGGGTTTACTTTGTCCGAGGCAAGAGGGTGATTCCACGACCACACACTGCTGACATAGGCGGAATCGGGAAGCCCCGCGCTTTTCGTCCACGTGCCGCCGAGGTTGTCCGAGTGCCACGGCGCGGAGCCGACGGGCAAGGCGACGATATTGAGTTTGTCTTGCGCGTTTTTGTCTGCGGCAACGGCGATTTTTCCGTTCGGGAGTTTTACGCCGTCCGCGTTTTTGGGATAATTGCCGAACTCGCGCCACGTATCGCCGTTGTCGGTGGAGTACGCGCCGCTTCCGCTTTCCCAGTTACTGCTTGCGCGGACGATGAAATTCGGGTCGTTTTCGCAAAAATCCAAACCGGGGGTGTACTGCATCCACGGATCATAAAATATTTTTTGCGGGTAGGTGTGAATGTCGGAAAATGTCATGCCGCTGTTGTCCCCCACGCCCGCGATCAGGGGTGCGCCCTCCGTCGGACAGGTTAGGGTCAGCGCGACGGCTTCCTCCATGCCGCTGACGTCGTTTTTCCAGATTTGCCCGCCGCTTTTGTTGACGTCGGTGGTGCGCCAAACGCCGTACCAATCGCAAAGCCAGACCTCCGAGGGGTCGTAAGGATTAAACTTTATATCCGCAACCGCCGAGGCGAAATAGAACGACGGCCACCACGGTACCGTGTGTACGCGCGTTGCGGCGTCGGTCATGTTGTTCCACACCGCGCCGCCGTCCGTCGAGTAAAAAACGCAATTTTCATATACACTTCCGGTTTTAGAGGAGTTAAATACCGCGATAATCACATCGGGATTTTCCGGGTGTACGTCCACCCCGGTGAACCGCGTGTCGGAAAGTGCGCTGCCCGGGAGCATAACGCTAAGGTCGGTGAGTTTACTCCAATTTTCGCCCCGGTAACGAAAAATCCCCGTTTCCCCCGCGACCAAAATATCGCCGTTTGACGCGGCGCAAATCCGGTTCGGCGACGCGGGGGAACCCGCCAGCAACCGCCATGTGCCGCCCGCGTCCGTGCTTTGGTATACGCCCGCGCCCTTTACGCCAACGTATATGACGGCGGTTTTGCCTTCTAACGTCTGTCTGCCGTCAAACACAATGTTTCTGCCTGTTTTTGACGGCGTGTAGGGGAATGTGCCGACCGCCTGCCAACTGTGCGCGGCGTTTTCGCTTTTGTACAGCCTGCCGTCCGCTGACGCGGCGTAGATGATTTCCGCGTTGTTCGGGTCTACGGCAATCGGTTCCCCGCTCATGCGGTTCCCGCCGTTGGCGGAAAAATCTTTATCCAGCCCTGTCCGCGCCCATGTCAGCCCGCCGTCCGTGGATTTCAGTACGTCACAGGGGTAAGGGTCCCCCGCCGTCCACGCGTTCCACCCGATCAGTTCCTCTTTGGTATACTTCCCCGCCGCTATGTACACCGTGTTGCTGTCGTTCGGGGAGAGCGCGATTCCGTCCACGCCGTATAAATTCGCGTCCTTTAGGGGGAAGCCGTCCATAAGGGGGAGCCATTTGTTTTGGTCGGGAAGATAGCGGTAAGCGCCGCCGATGTCCGTGCGGCAATACACCGCGCCGTCGGCGTGTACCGCAAGCCCGGTGACGTACCCGCCGCCGCCCAGACTGACGTTCCCCCAATGGTAGAGCGGTTGCGAAACGCCGTCGCTTGCCGCTACGGAAAACACGAACTCCGCGCCGGACTGCAATTGTACACCGAGGACGTTTTTCACGCCGTCCGTTAGGTGAAGACGGTACCGCGCTTGCTTTTGCAAGGCGTTTTCGGGCAAAAACACGCGGTAGGTGTTCGTTTCCGCGTCCAGCACGCCGGTAAAGGCGATAGGCAGTTGTGTTGCTATGTCGGTCAGCGTAACGGTGTTCCCGTTCAGCGTCGCGCCGTCAATCACGGCGGTTGCGTTGAAGTTTACCGCCAGCGTCCTTGTGGTCGGGCGCAGGACTTCCTTGCGGATTACGGTATCCGCGCCGTCCGCGTCTTGCGCCGTCAGCGTCGGGGCTACCGTTGGCGCGTCCATTGTCAAAAGGTCCGCTTGGTCAAAATAGGTCGTAACGCCCGCGTTCCACGGAAGTTCAAACAGTACGGACGAAACGGAACGCCAATTAGGGGTGCCGCTTGCGGGCGCGGTCAGCGGGATATATATTTTTTGCCACGTGTTCAAATGTTCCGCTTTCATTTGGTTCGCGTAACTGTAGGCGGCGGAATCCCCGCCGTCGGTTTTTACCGTCACGTTATAAAACGCGGGGGAGTGCGCCGTCGTGTAAATCCAAAAGGACAACGCCGCCTGTGAGTGTTCCACGGCGTATTGCAGGTCTGCACGGCTGTTTGCGTCTATGTAAATAAACAGTTCAAAGCCCGAAGCGTTTTCCCGCGTGACGGTTTTGAGCGATTTTTCGCCGGTTACTTTCATGAGGGAATCGTCGCTGTGCTCTATGCCCCACGCGTTCATGAAGTGAGAGGCTCTGTCGTGGTACAGGGTGCGGACAATGCTTTGATACCCCGCGACCGCGCCGCCGAAAACCGCAGGGGTATGCGTGAGCGTCACCGCCGCCGCGAGTAGTACCGAGTATAATCTTATTTTCATCATTTGTTTTCCTCCATATCCATACCACTTCACACTACTTATATTATAAATGCAATTCGGCGCAAATGGAATCCCCAATTTGGATTTTATCTTATATATTTCCATACCGCACCCCGCGCGGCGCGGAAAACGCGGATTTTACCGCGAATTTTCGCCGTCAAGTGGAAAAGTGTGATATGAGGACTATAGTGGGGATAGTATCGATATAAAACCTATGATATAATGAACCCGTCCGACAACCTAAACCACGGCGGCGTAAGCGGTATTTTTTCCGCTCGCGTTTTAGGTTGCCGAACAGGTTTGCGCCATACAGTTTCTAAGGAGGATTTGAATTGAGAAAATCAAAATCAAGCATACGGAAAAAGGCGGCGGGTTTGCTTGCGGCGTTGGCGGCGCCGGTGTGGTTGACTGTCGCCGCGTTCGGCGCGGAAGCGGAGTACAACGCCGCGTACACCTGGGATACCGTAGCATACGGCGGCGGCGGGTACGTGACCGGCTTGGCGTTTCACCCGACCGAGGCGGGCTTGGTCTACGCGCGTACCGACGTTGGCGGGCTTTACACCTGGGACGGCGAAAAGAACCGTTGGTGGCAACTGATGGATATGTTCAGTATTCACGACCGTAATTTATACGGCGTGGACGGCATCGCCCTCGACCCGTCGAACCCGGATGTAATTTACATATGCGCGGGGAAGTATGACGCGAAAACGGCGGAATCATGGGGCTTGTGGAATAAAAACAAGGCGTTGTACGCGCCGTGTGACGTGCTGAAGTCCACCGACCGGGGCAAGAGTTGGACGGCGACGGGGCTGAATAAGGATTTTTGGGGCAACGCGAATAACCGTTGGGCGGGGGAGCCGATTATGGTAGACCCGCAAAACGGCAACGTTGTGTATGTCGTCGCGCGGGATAATAAAATGTACCGCTCACGTGACGCGGCGGGAAGTTGGGAGGAAGTCACGTCCTTTCCCGCGCTGCCTGTGGAAAAGAACAGCGATAACTTGCCGCCCGCCTACCCGAGGAGTATCATAATTGATTCGTCCGTTGTAAAGGACGGCGTGTGCCAAAGGATTTTCGTCGGCGCGATTGGCGGCGGGGTGTATCTTTCGGAGGACGCGGGCGAAACGTGGAGCAAAATGCAGGGGGAGGAAACGCCGCGCAGTCCGAAGCGCATGGCTCTTTCCGCAGACAAAAAGATTCTGTACGCTACGGACAACGCGGGGCTGTACCGCTATAAAGCGGGGGCGTGGAAAAACGTAACGCCGGGGAACGCCGCAGAATATTCCGGTGTGGATACCGACCCGAACGACCCCGAAACCGCCTACGCCATCCGCATTAACGACGACGACGGCGGCGTGTACCGGGGGCATGTGTTCCGCACGACGGACGGCGGCGATACCTGGACGGATTTATTTTACAGCCGTGAGGAAGTACACACCGTGCCGTGGTACCCGGCGAATTACTATTGCGCCGCGTCCGCGGACCTCAAGGTCAACCCCCACGCGCCCGAGCAGGTGTGGTTATGCGATTGGTACGGCGTATGGAAAACGTTGGACGTCAACCAACAGCCGAAACAGGCATGGATTAACGATATTCGCGGCATTGAGGAAATGGTGGCGTACACCGCGATTAGTCCGTCAAAGGGCGCACCCTTAATTGTAGGGAACGGCGACAACGATGGCGCGCGGTGGGAAAAGAACGTCAAGGATTATCCGCGCCGTATCACGGACGGCATTTGGGCGCAGGACACCAACGGCCTTGATTTTTGCGAGGAGGATCCGAATCTGATTGTGCGCGGAAGCGGGGGACGTGAATGGGCGGGAGGCAAATGGGGTTACTCCGTGGATAACGGCGTGACTTGGATTAACTTCCCCTCGTTCCCGACGGATAGCGGCGGCATGGCGAAACTTGCGGGCAGAATCGCGGTGAGCGCGAAAAAAGACCCCGCGACGAAACTTCCGAGCATTGTCGCGATTCCGCTCAAGAGTGTGCCGTATTACTCCAAGGATTTGGGCAAGACGTGGCGTGAAACGGCGGGGCTTCCGTCCGGTATCGTGAACGAGGTGTTTTCATGGCACTATAATTTAGCGTCAGACCGCGCGGCGGCGGATACTTTTTACGTCTATCACGCGGGGAAATTTTACGTGAGTACGGACGGCGGCGAAAACTTCATCAATACCGTTTCCGACCTCCCGAAAGAGAGTTGGATTTACGTGGAGGCCGCGCCCGGTATGCCGGGGGAAGTGTGGGTCAGTCTGCAAAACAACGGCCTGTACGCCAGCCATGATTACGGTCAGTCTTTTACCAAGGTAGCGGGCGTGAGTTGGGCGCATATGGTCACGTTCGGCAAGGAAGCGCCCGGGCGGGACAACCCGACGGTGTTTGTCTACGGCGAGGTGAACGGCGCGGAGGGGATTTTCCGCTCCGTGGATTTGGGGACGACGTGGGTACGAATCAACGACGACGCGCATAAGGTGGGCGACGAGCCGAACTGTTTTCGCGGGGACAGACAGCGGTTCGGGGTCGTGTATATCGGCACCAACGGGCGCGGGTATTATTACGGCGAGCCGCAAACGCCGGGCGAACTGCTGGACGTAGAAAAGGCGGCGGGTACCGTCGCGCGGAACACGGGCGCGGCAAAGCCGGACGGCGGCGGGGTGATTCAAGTACTGCTCAACGGCGAACGGCTTAGTTTTGATACCTATCCCGAACTGCGGGACGGGCGCGTTATGGTTCCCATGCGGAAGATTTTTGAGGCGTTGGGGGCGACGGTGGGGTATCACGGCGCGAAAGCGCGGATTACCGCCATAAGGGGAGAGGACGCTGTTGTGTTGGTGGTCGGTGAGGCGGTGATGGAACGCAACGGCGATCCCATACCAATCGACGCGCCGCCGGTGGTGGTGAACGGCAGGACTTTGATTCCCGCGCGGGCGGTTGCCGAGGCACTGCACGCCGAGGTGGTGTGGGAGGAGGAGAGCCAAACCGTCCGCATTACGACGGATTGACGCTTCACTTTGCCGCGCGGTCAAATACAAATCAGACAAGAGGAGAATCAGAGATGAAAGGGTATCATGCGGAAAAAGCCGCGCTTCGGCGGCACGCGGGGGAGGGTACCGCGCCCCGGGCGGGCTTGGGAAAGACCTTAAAAAAATATTCGGGGTATTACGCGCTGCTGTTTATCCCTGTGTTATATTTTATCCTGTTTAAGTACCTGCCGATGATCGGCAACGTGTTGGCGTTTCGGCGGTATTCGCCGCTGAACCCTATTTTTGGGAAAGAATGGGTCGGGCTTTACTATATGAATATGTTCCTCACCAGCGCGGACTTTTGGCGCAGGTTTTTCAACACCATTTTTTTAAGCGTCGTTACGTTGGCGTTCTGCTTCCCGCTGCCGATTGTGTTCGCGCTGCTGCTGAACGAGTTTACCAACGTGCGGTTCAAGAAGTTGGTGCAGACCATATCGTATTTGCCGCATTTTATCTCTGTCGTGATTATCGTCGGTATTATTTCACAGTTGCTCTCGTATAACACCGGCGTGGTCAACAGTTTGCTGAAAAGCCTTGGCGGGGAGGCGGTGCCGTTCCTCACCAGCCCGGGGTGGTTCCGAACGATTTATGTATCGTCAGAGTTATGGGCGAAGTTGGGTTGGAACGCGATTATTTATATCGCGGCGCTTTCGGGCGTGAATACCGAATTGTACGAAGCGGCGGTCATTGACGGCGCGAACCGGTGGAAGCAGACGGTTTACATCACCATACCGGGGATTATGCCTACAATTATCATTACGTTGGTGCTGTCTATGGGCGGGTTGATTTCCGTCGGTTACGAAAAGGTGCTGCTGTTGGCAAATCCGCTGAACAAGGATACCGCTGACGTGATTAGTACGTATGTGTATCAGTTGGGCATCGTAGACCAGAATTACAGTTTTTCCA
>JAIRSR010000103.1 GCA_031255355.1 Clostridiales bacterium | reverse complement strand
GCGCGGGCGGGAGCGCGTCCACCAAAGCGGAGCCGCAGTCGTTGCACACCGTACACCGCGCCCGGAACTCCGTCCTGCAATCGGGACAATAGGGCATAACGGTTGACCTCCTTTTGGTTCGTCTTGTATTTATTATACTATCTTGTACGCAAAATTGCAATGCCACAGTGACAGAAAAATGTCAAATAAAACAGATAAGACGATACTTGATTTGACGTGTTGCGGTCCTTCCAAACTGTCAAAAAAGCCAAGCGATAGCTTAGCTTTTTCGACAATCTAACGACGCCGTTGTTAGGCATCGTTTTGAGGTGTGCAATTTTTATACAAATTTCAAATATTTTTCAGCCGTTACGCTGAATAACTAAGCAATACTCTTTTCGCGTTTTCGGACACGTTCCGATTCAACGGTTCTAACCAAACACGCCCTATTCCGTATTCTCTGACAAAATCATTTCCGCAGTATCCGTGATTTTGCGGCCGCTGTCCATACTGCGTTTTTGCAGCATTTTGTGCGCGTCCTCCTCGGTCAAGCCGTGCCGCGCCATAAGCATACCCTTGGCGCGTTCGACGACAGGCAGCGCCTGTTCCCTTTTGTTCGCGATTGCCCGCGCTTTACGCTTGTCGGCGGCGATTCGCTGCATTTGCTGTATCATGATTACGGAGGCTTTCAACTCGTTTTTATTTACGGGCGCGTTAAGCCGAATCACGTCTGAATCCGCGCCGCAACCGCCTTGGGCGGGGGACGCGAGCAACAGTGTTACGTAGCCGTCCGGCAACATTCCGTTCAAGACCTCCGCTGTCATGTCGCGCAGTTTGAAACCGCAAACGACTACGCCGGAATCCGCTTTTGCCGCCTCCCGCAGCACCTCCGCCCCCGAACAGCACGCCTTATTTACGGCAATGCCGCCCGCTTCGAGCAAGGCGCGGATATTTTGGCAGGCATCTGCGTTCGCGAAGGCTAAAATCAAACGCTTCACACGAATCAACTCCGCACTTTAATATTGTGATAAGTATTTATCAAGTTCCCATTGCGAAACTTTGGTACGGTAGTCGTCCCACTCCTTTTTCTTCGCCTCGGTGTAGTTTGCAAATACGTGTTCGCCCAGCGCGTCCTTGATGAGCGCGTCTTTTTCCAACTCCGCAACGGCTTCCTCCAGCGTACCCGGCAGGTTGTCAATGCCTTTTGCCACGCGGCTTTCCGCCGTCATATGGAAAATATTCTCGTCTACGCTTGCCGGCGGCTTCAAGCCCTTTTTGATACCGTCCAGACCTGCCGCTAAGCAAACGGCAAGCACCAAATACGGATTTGCGGACGGATCGGGGCAACGGAGTTCCACCCTCGTACCCTCGCCGCGCGAAGCGGGAACGCGAATCAGCGGACTTCTGTTATGCGCAGACCACGCGATGTAGCAAGGCGCTTCATAGCCCGGCACCAGACGTTTGTAGGAGTTTACAAGCGGGTTGGTAATCGCCGCCATGCCCTTAATATGCGCCAAAACCCCCGCGATATAACTGTACGCGACCGGGCTGAGGCCGTTCACGTCGCTCTCATCGTAAAACGCGTTCTTGCCGTCCTTGGACAGCGACATATTTGTGTGCATACCCGAACCGTTGATTCCGAAAATAGGCTTCGGCATAAACGTTGCGTGCAGTCCGTGCCGTTGCGCCGTGGTTTTGACCACCAACTTAAAGGTCATGATTTTGTCGGCGGTTTCAAGCGCGGAGGCGTATTTGAAGTCGATTTCATGCTGCCCCTGCGCGACTTCGTGGTGGGAAGCCTCGATTTCAAAGCCCATAGAATCCAGCGTCAAGCACATATCGCGCCGCGCGTTTTCGCCCATATCGACGGGCCCTAAATCAAAATACCCGCCGTCGTCATGCGTGATTGTCGTAGGATTGCCCGAATCGTCAGTGTGGAACAGGAAAAATTCGCACTCCGGCCCGACGTTGAAACTGTAGCCCATTTCCGCCGCTTCCGCGAGTACTTTTTTGAGTACGTTCCTCGGGTCGCCGCTGAACGGCATTCCGTCCGGCGTGTACACGTCGCAAATCAGACGCGCCACTCTGCCCTGTTGGGGCCGCCACGGGAAAATAACGAAGGTGTCAAGGTCGGGACGCAAATACATATCCGATTCCTCGATTCTCACGAAGCCCTCGATCGACGAGCCGTCAAACATGCACTTGTTGTCCAGCGCCTTGATGAGTTGGCTGTCCGTAATCGCCACATTTTTTAACGTGCCGAAAATGTCAGTAAATTGAAGTCTGATGAATTTTACGTCGTTTTCCTTAACAAGTTCAATGACTTGCTCTCTGCTGTATTTAGCCATTTCAAAAACCCCTCTCATTTCTCTCACTCCGCGCGGCCCCCATCGCCCTGACACATGAATGAAAATAACGGTAAATAAAAAGCGTTCCCCACGGCGGCGCGGCGGCTTTTCCGTTCGGCTCCTCCGACGCGGCAAAACCGAAAATCGCGCGGACTGTAAACGCGTTCCGCTTGTATGTAAACGAAACGACGCCCCGGCGAACACCTTTGTTCTTACCTTAGACCTATCTGTTGTCCTTACGTGAACGGAAAAAATACCGTTTTCGCCGTCGCGTTAGGGATAACGGATCGGTCTTTATATATTATAATACTATATTTTACCCTCTTTGTCAAGCGAAAAAATGAAAAATTAAAATTTATTTTTTCATTTTTGTGTAAAATCACACGGTACAAGCCTAAAATTTACGCATGTTTGGATAATATGCGGGGCGTTTTGTCATTTTCGCGGGGAAATTTTGAAAATAAATCACAGCGGTATCCCTTGAAACACTCTTGCGGACGATTATACTTCTTGGTAAGTGATTTTTAATAGAAACAAAGTAGAATAAAATATTTTC
Source organism: Clostridiales bacterium (assembly GCA_031255355.1). Lineage (GTDB taxonomy): Bacteria > Bacillota > Clostridia > Monoglobales > Firm-18 > JAIRSR01. The sequence goes on along the minus strand of JAIRSR010000103.1, from coordinate 1,294 downwards.
ATTCTACTATTGACAAGAATAAAAAATATGATACAATATTAGTATCTTGAAATAGTAGGGGTGAGTGTTATGAAAGATATTGTTAGCCATTGCCCTGTCTGCAAACACGAAATGCGCATCACCAAATTGACCTGCCCGGAGTGCAAAACGGAATTGAGCAAGGAGTTTCCACTGAATAGGTATGCGTTGTTGTCGGGCGAACAGATTTCATTTTTGGAATGTTTTCTTAAAAACGAGGGCAACTATAACGCCGTGCGGACGGAGCGGAACATCACTTACCAAACCGCGAAAAACACGCTCGGCGACATTTTGATAAAACTGAATTTGAGATCCGCAAACGCGCAAGAGTTTGAAAAAGTAGACGTCAGTAAAATCCAAACGGTAAATTACAGCAAAAAAGCGTCGGATATTATTCGGAATTTGCTTGTGTTAAACGACGGAACCGCAACGGTAATCTCGCAGAGTTATGATAGCAGTTACCGAATCAAACTTGTGAATAACGGAGCGGAGTTTTACTGCAAAGCCCTTCGGTCGAATCCTAATTATAACCTGTCCGTTTTTGACACGATTGTTGACTTGCTGTTAGAGCAAGGCGGGAAAGCCCGCAAAGGCAACGGGAGGAAAGATACCGTCGGAAACGGCGAATGCACCTATGATACCGTGGTCGGGAGGTTGGGCAAGGATTATTTCCATAAACAGGACGGCGAATATACCCTTGACCCTGTTATGGTCTTAACCGCGATTCTCCTTTGGGCGGGCATTTGTACTCCGGTTCGCGGTTATCTTGAGTTGTCCGGGCGTTATAAGAAGTTTTTAAGCGAGGATATGACAAAGGATTTTAACGATTGATTTTTATGTTGATTTCATGTATACAAAACATAAAGAGGTGATCGCTATGCTAAACGCGGCGGACATAAAAACCCTCGTGGAACCTATTGTGAAAAATACAGAGGTGGAAAAGATTGTGCTGTTCGGCTCCTACGCCAAGGGAACCGCTTCTGAAAATTCAGATATTGATTTATATATGCTGAGCAACGGCGCGATTACGGGCTTGCGCTTTTATGAGTTGAAATCGCGGTTTGAGGAGGCTTTTCACACGGCGGTGAACTTGCTTCCCGCTGTGTTGCGCCCGTGTCATTTGACGCGGGTGTATTTGTATGCCGCGAGCGCGGACGGCAAAATTGCCGTAAAAAAACCGTTGATGTATTGGCAAAGTCCTGCGGTTGTGGTACAATAGGTGCAGGTGATTTTACTATGACGATGATAAACGCAAGCGGGTTGGAAAAGTCCTTCG